>JAKADW010000122.1 GCA_021820165.1 Bacillota bacterium | reverse complement strand
TTAACCGTGGCCACAATTTTGACAATCGCTGGGCTAACCCGTTTGACCACGTTGGATATCGAGTTGGGGCCCAAGGGGACTGTCGAGGACGACGACGTTGAGGCAACGGTCGCATATTGCCGGATGTTGGCTGAAGCGTCGGCCTGCGCTTGAGCACCCGGGTTAAGGTCGTTATAAGCCCAGAAGCCTCCGCCAACAGCGCCAGCGCCCACCGCAAAGCCGACAATCGCGGCAGCCACGGTTCGCTGAATGCTAGCCATAACCCCTGCCTCCTTTATCGCGGAATTTTTTTCTTAGTGTATCCCGAACTTGTTACAAATACGTTACGATGTATGCACTGACGAACTTTCCCCTCGCACGCTGCGGAGTCTTGGGATCTAAAGAGGAATGCTAATGTATGTGTGGATTATTGACGATGATGCTGCCATTCGTGCCCTGATGACCACGGCCTTTCAACACTTTGGTGTCGATGTTTCGGGGTTTCGGTCGGTGGCGGAAGCCATAACGGCCCTCGAAGGGCCGGGCCCTGGGCCAGACGTGTGCTTCGCCGATTGGACGCTTAAGGATGGCCCGGCGCTCCGGGTTCGCCCGCTGATGCCCGAGACCGCCTTCGTGGTGATGTCGGGCAATCCGGACGTAGAAGCGCTGTTGCCGTCGGACGTTCAGTGGCTGATGAAGCCATTTCACCTGTCCGAATTGGCCCGCCTGTTAAAAACTGCGGAAGCCGCCGGGCGCCGCTAGCTTGCGTGAGAGATGTGATTGTGCTACGATTCATGGGAATTCTAGACACCCTTACAGATAAGATCTTCAACACGGTTAGAGGTCGGAAATGCCGGGCAAGATATGAAGTATTCCCCCGATAGGTACCCGTTTTTTCCACACACTATCCCAAATTTCTCAAGTTGCTGGAGGCCTCACATGGAGCGCGAACTTGCGCTGGAGTTTGTTCGAGTGACTGAAGCTGCCGCTATCCAAGCGGGACGGCTTATGGGTCGCGGGGACAAGAACGGCGCCGACAAATTAGCGGTTGATGCTATGCGGGCGATGCTCGACACCGTCGACATCCGCGGCCGGGTGGTGATTGGTGAAGGTGAGATGGACGAAGCGCCGATGCTGTACATCGGCGAGGAGATTGGCGATGGACAGGGCGATCGGGTGGACATTGCCGTTGATCCATTAGAGGGCACCAATTTGGTGGCCAAAGGGCTCCCGGGTGCCATTGCCGTCATGGCAGTAGCTCCACAAGGCTGTCTCTTGCATGCCCCCGACATGTACATGCAGAAAATCGTCACCGGCCCCCAAGGCCGCGGGGTAATTTCCCTGGATGCACCGATTGAAGAAAATTTGCAGCAATTAGCGGAACGCCTGGAGAAGCCGGTGAGCGACTTAACGGCGGTCATTTTGGACCGGCCTCGCCACCAGGAACTCATTGAACGGATCCGCCAGATTGGCGGCCGGATTCGGTTGATTACAGATGGCGATGTATCGCCGGCAGTGGCGGCGTGCGTGCCGGATTCCGGGATCGATCTGGTGGTCGGATCCGGGGGGGCCCCGGAAGGAGTGATTGCCGCGGCAGCGGTCAAGTGTCTCGGCGGCGAGATGCAGGCGCGGCTTTTACCCGAAGATGAGGCCCAGGAAGAGCGAGTCCGGGCGATGGGGCTTTCAGATCCTCGGCAGTTATTAACCTTGGACGATCTGGTTCGTGGCGATGATGTTCTTTATGTTGCCACCGCTATTACCGATACCGATTTGTTGGACGGAGTTCATTATGGGCCGCGCTATTGTTCCACGCATTCCGTGGTGATGCGGTCTAAGACCGGTACCGTGCGTTTTGTCCGTGCCGATCATCAATTAAATCGCAAGTGGCCCCAAGGGCGACCCGTCACCCAATTGAGGAGGAAAAACTAGTTCGATGGCTGATGAATTAAACAAAGCGGTTGAAGCCGCTGAGGAAACTCCGAAGCGCACGCGGCGCACCCGCACAAAAAAGGCCGAGGCGGCCATATCGGATACCACCCCCACGGAAGAGACCCCGAAACCGAAGCGCGGGCGAAAAAAGGCTGTCGGAGCACCGGAGCCCAATACCGATCAGGTGGATGTCGCTTCGCCGATGCCGTATCCCAACACGACTCCGGAAGGCCCGGCTTCCAATGTTCCCGAGGGGGAGACGACCCCGCCCAAAAAGCCTACCCGGCGGCGCTCAAAGAAGGCCCCCCTGCCCCCATCGGAGGCTTCAGCCGATAATAAAGCTCTGGGAGAGGTTCCGAACGACGAGAGAGACCAGGGCCTGAAGGTGGAGTCCAAAACCGCTCCGAAAACGTCTGCCCATCCAAAAGTCGAGTCGTCAAAAACCCCGGAGCCTTCGGAAAGTCCCAAAATGGAGCCCAAAGCTGCTCCAGAATCGTCCGAGAGTCCCAAAAAAGACGAGCCGCTTTCCGCTCAAGTGACACCGAATCCCACGAGTCCGAGCGCGGAATCGGCAAAAGTCGCGACACCGCCTATCGAAGTGGATGTCGCCTCGCCCATGCCATTTCCCGTCCCGGTTCCCAAACCCGCCATACCGGAGGCGGCCTCCAACCGGCCGGTGCCCCCGCGCACCCAGGAAAGCGGGGAGGGACGACCACGCGACAATCGCCGTCCGGACCATCGCGATCGTGGCCCCGCCAATCCGAATCGCCGTGACATTCCTCGCCAACGCGAACCCCAACTTACGATGGCGCAATTAGACGGTATGACGCTCTTGGAACTCTACAAACTCGCGCGCCAGTTAAACATTGATAATTTCCGGCAGTACAAGAAAGGCGAACTCATCTGGGAAATACTACGGGCCCGCACCCACAAGGACGGATTTGTCTTCGTGCAGGGATTGTTGGACGTCGTGGGGGATTATGGGTTTCTCCGTCCCACTGACTTTCAGCGGAGTCGCGAAGATGTTTACGTGTCGGCGTCGCAGATTCGCCGCTTTGACTTAAGATCCGGCGACCAAGTGTCCGGGCAGGCTCGTCCCCCTAAAGATGGTGAGCGTTACTTCGCGCTGTTGCGGGTTGAGGCGGTGAATGGCCTGTCTCCGGAGAAGTCGGCCGAACGGCCTGACTTCGATGGACTTACGCCTATTTTCCCGAACTCCCGGTTCCACCTGGAAACGTCACGTGACGACTTAGCCTGTCGCGTGGTGGACATTGTCGCGCCCATCGGCCGGGGTCAGAGAGGGCTCATCGTGGCTCCGCCCAAGGCCGGAAAGACGGTACTCTTGAAGAAGCTGGCCAACGCCATTGCGCAGAATAGTCCGGAGACCCGCCTGATGGTGCTGCTCATTGACGAGCGGCCCGAAGAGGTCACCGATATGGAACGATCGGTGCGGGGAGAGGTGGCCAGCTCCACCTTTGATGAGCCGCCGGAGGACCACATTCGGGTAGCGGAAATGGTCTTGGAACGGTCTAAGCGGCTCGTGGAGATGGGGCTTGACGTGGTGATTTTACTCGATTCCATTACGCGTCTGGCCCGCGCATACAACCTCACCATTCCGGCTTCCGGAAGAACCCTCTCGGGTGGGATGGATCCCGCTGCCCTACACAAGCCCAAACGCTTTTTCGGGGCCGCCCGCAAGGTGGAAAACGGGGGTAGCTTGACGATATTGGCGACGGCGTTGGTAGACACCGGGTCGCGCATGGACGATGTGATTTACGAGGAATTTAAGGGCACCGGCAACATGGAGCTCCATCTGGATCGCAAGCTCGCCGAGCGGCGCACGTTCCCGGCGTTGGACATTAAACGTTCAGGCACGCGTCGCGAGGATCTGTTGATGACCCCCGAGGAATTGGATGTGGTTTGGCAGGTGCGAAAGGCCATCCATAATTTGGGTAACCAAGAGGCGACGGAGCTTTTGCTACAGAACTTAAAGCGGACGCGATCCAATGCCGAGTTCTTCAAGCTGTTTATGGCTAGCCAAGGAGGTCAGGGATAGGTGGTACATCGGGTATTGGTGGTCGATGACGATGCGCATATCCGCGAACTCTGCCGCCTTTACCTCACGCATGACGGATTCCAAGTGGACGAAGCGACAGACGGCCAGGAAGCCCTGGATGCCATCGCACAAAACGCCTATGACCTAGTGGTGCTCGATTTGATGATGCCGCGCGTCGATGGGTTCGATGTCTTAAGCGAGGTGCGTGGACGCGATGGGTGGCTTCCGGTCGTACTGCTCACCGCCATGGGTGACGAAGAGGATCGCATCTTAGGGTTGGACATGGGGGCTGACGATTATGTGATTAAACCGTTCAGTCCCAAAGAATTAGTAGCGCGTGTCAAGGCGGTGCTTCGGCGGGCCACCGCCGAGCCTCCCGCTAATAACTCAGCGGTCATTCGACACCCTGGACTTTTCATTGATGTGGAGAAACGGACCGCCCATGCAGGTCAGGAAGTGCTGACGCTTACCCCCCGCGAATTTGACTTGTTGGCCTTTTTAGCCAGCCATCCCCGGCAAATTCTCACCCGGGACGTGCTGCTCGATCGGGTTTGGGGGTTCGAATTCGAGGGAGACAGTCGGACCGTGGATGTGCATGTGACCCGACTGCGGCAAAAGCTGTTGGCGACATCGGCTCCCTATGAATATCTGGAAACGGTGTGGGGGCAAGGGTATCGCTTCCAACCCACACCGAGGTCAGCCTAATGCGCTTTGGATGGCTAAAGCGGCTGTCCAGCCAGCTGGTCTTAAGCCACGTGTTTGTGGCTGTGGTGGTGTTAGTGTTCGCATTCGGGGTGGCGCAATTAACCTTCCGGCATTATTTAGAAACCAGCCAACTGACGCAATTGGCAAAGCAGGGTGAAGTGATCGCAGGCGACGTGGGTCCGCCATTCTTTACCGGTTCCATGTCGAACTATGTGGCCCAGGAATATATCCATCTGTTGCAAGGGGCATTAAAGGCTCAGGTGATTTTGGTCAGTGATACCGGCGTGGTTCAGTTGCCGCCCACCGGCAACATTCGCTTTCGCCCGGTTGGAATTCCGCGCGCCGCGCTTGCCCATGTGTTGGAGTCCGGTAAAAAATACCGCGGTATCGTCCACGACGTGGCGATGGTGGGGGTGCCCGTCAAAGTCGGAGTGAGCGATTTAGGTCCGGCATACGGCCCGGATATCACCGGGGCGGTATTTGTCGAGTCCCCCCTGTCTATCTCGCAAGGGACGGCCAGCACCCTCACGCGACTTTTGCTATTGGGGGAGTTGGGCGCCGTCATTATGGTCGGAGCGCTCGCCTATGCCATTAGTTGGCGCCTGTCCAAACCCTTGCATGACCTTCGCCAAATTGTGGCGGGTGCGGGTCGCTCGGACGAGGCACCTCGTGTCCGTGCCGCCGAAGGCGAGGGGCCTTTGGAAGTGCAGGAATTAGCCCGTGAATTTAATCGTCTGGAGGACCGCATTGAGAGTCAGGTGGGGCAGCTGATATGGGAGGCGGAGGCCCGGGACGCGCTCTTGGCCCATGTGGCTCATGACCTGAGAACTCCGCTCACGTCCATTCGGGGGTTCCTTGAGGCGGTAAAGGACGGGGTGGCTACAGGGGAGGCCCAGGATCGCGCCGTCAATGTTGCCTGGGAGGAGACGTTGAGACTTCAGCGACTCGTCAATCGGTTGCTTCGAGCGACCCGCATTCGTAGCGAAGGAGGACCGATGGTGGCGCTGTCACTGTCCCATGTGGTGGGAAAGACGCTCGAGCGGTTCATGCCAGTGATGGATGAGAAGCAGCTTCACCTCGATTGGGAAAGCCGGGCGGACGCTGTCATTTTGGCTAATGAGGATTACCTGGTGGAAGCGCTGGTCAACGTACTGGATAATGCCGTGAAGTGGTCTCCGAACCACGGCACAATTCGGGTCGACACCCTGACCGAAGACCAGGTGGCACGGATCCGGATAACGGACTCGGGTCCAGGCATTCCTGAGGAGTTATTGCCACGCGTGTTCGAGCGTTTCGTGACCGGCGATGCGTCACGCCAAAGTTCGAATGGTCTGGGCCTTTTTATTGTCGACGAAGTGATGCGCCAACATGGGGGTGGGGTCAAAATCACATCCCAAGAGGGCATTGGCACCACGGTCGAATTATGGCTTCCTCTCCACGAGACCACGGAATCATGATGACGGTACACGCCACGCCGTTTTTTTAAGCGGTACTGGGTTTCTGTTTCAAGCCTTGAGGTTCAATCAGGGCACCTGACGCTTGCGTTGGGAGGGGTTGTTTGGTAAAATAGCCGTTGATGCTTAAGTGAGCGGGAAGAAGGTGATTTCATGAAGGCCGACATTCATCCTCAGTACCATCGCACCACGGTCACTTGCTCGTGCGGCGCGGTCTATCACATTGGTTCGACCCGTGAGAACTTGAAGATAGAAATCTGCGGGAAGTGCCATCCCTTATATACCGGACAACAGCGCATTGTTGACTCGGGCGGTCGCGTTGAGCGTTTCAAGAAGCGCTACGGCATGAAATAGGGGAAGAAAAAGCAGAGCCCGGTGCTCTGTTTTTTTCTTGTATAAGGTAAGGTGGGACGGATGGACGATACGATGATAGGCCGCCTGGAGTCGGCCAAAAAGCGCCAGATAGAATTGAGA
>JAKADW010000121.1 GCA_021820165.1 Bacillota bacterium | reverse complement strand
ACTTACGTCGTTTTGGATCCCCAGCTGAAGCCACAAGCACTTGGCCCCAATCCGCACCGAAGACTCCGCCACGGGCGGCGTATCATCGGAATTCCGGAACACATCAACAATGTCTACCGCTTGGGGAATGTCTTCCAGGCGCCGATAGACCGTTTCCCCCAAAATTTTATCCTCCCGGGGATAGACGGGAATTATCCGATACCCTTGGCTTTGCATGTAGGCCGCCACCTTGTAACTCGCCCGCTCCGGCTTGGGCGACAATCCTACGACAGCTATCGTCCGGCTCTGTTCCAAAATATCTTTAATGCGGTCAGCCATGGTCTCACCTCTTTCGCCTTCCCAGTATACCGAACCGTTCCGAAGGCTGTCACCCGTGACTACGCCCCTGTCCGCCATTTGGCAGTATAATAGACATGAAAGTCCCTATTAGAGAGGGAGGTGCCACTTGGACAAAAAGGATCCCATTCCTTTCCGGGCCCGACGCCGCGAGAAGCGGGCCTCCCGCGCTCGGACCTCGGTGGGACGCTCACAGGGTTCTCGCCGCGCTCCGGCCAATCCTGGCGAATTGGATGACGTGCACGCCTATTGGGTCCATTTTTTGAAGTCTCCTTTGGGCCGAAGTCGTTTTTATTGGACGGACCGCATGCTTTGGGGCAATGCCATTTTGACCGGGCTCTTGGCCATGGTCGTGGCCGGCGTCCGTATTGGACTTCAACCCCTCACCATCGTTACCGTCGGCATCAACGTCTTTTTCGTCTTTGTGCTAGTCTATTATCTCATGCCCTGGGTGATTGATTTTCTCCTCAATCGTTTGGGCGTACGCCAATCCACTGTCGACGCCATCAAGCTCAACGTCATCGCCCTCTCTGGATGGTTGACGATCGCCCTCTTATTAAAATTGGTCCCCTGGGTCCAACCCTTCGTGTATGACGCGGCGCTTCTCTGGGCCAGCCTCCTACTTTTTTGGGCGGTTCGCCGATTAAGTCGCGGCCCCTGGTACACCGCGCTCGCCGCAACCTTAGGAGGGGTCGTATCGATCGCCATCGTACAGTGGTTATTAACTTACCTCTAGTTAGCTTGTCCTCTTTTCCTAAGTTGGATATGCTAGCCAGGGAGGTGAGATGGGATGGACACAAAGGTTATCGTTTATACGGCACCAGGCTGAGGTGCCTGCCGTCAGGAAGCAGCGTGGCTGCAAGAAAAAGGCGTCGCGTTTGAACAACGCGACCTGGGCGCAAACCCTCAATATGCGAACGATCTCTCAGCGCTCGGTTCCATGGGCACCCCGACAACCGTTATTGAAAAAGGCGGCCAAAAGAACGTCGTGATCGGATTTAAGAAGACGGTACTGGAAAAGCTGTTGGGTCTCTAATACCGCACCTCCAAAAAGAGCTCCGGCAGTAACCCGGAGCTCTTTTTCGGCGATTTAGGACTCCTGTAATTGTTGAGGAACCGTGTGGGTGTCTCGCCGAGCGAAACGCTCCGAGCGTACCTTGGCGCGTCCAATAAGCCAGGGACTAATCGGGGTTAAGGAAATCAACCACATGGCCACCCCGGTTCCGACGAGAAGTACTGCCACGGTAACCACGTCGGTCAGATACGAGGGCTGGTAGAGATGATGGGCTGCCAAAAGATTGGTCCACAACTGTAGCAACATAGGGTGACCGAGATAGATGCCGAAACTTAAGTCGGCCACCCACTTGACCACCGTCCAGCGGCCCGGCGACAGCACTCGGGCTGCCTCGTAGCGGACCCCGATGGCCGCCAAGAGGGCTATAATCATAATCGCCCAGGGAATCATGGCCGGCTGCAGCACCGCATCAGCCTTGGTCATGTTGTGACCGAGGTAGGTCTGAAGAAAGAATTCCGCTTCCATCAACGCCGCCGACAAGACTGTCAGCCAAAATACCTGTCGCAAATGCGTGTGAAGCCAGTCGCGAATCCGTTCCCAATGGAGGGCGGCAACCCCACCCACGACAAAGAACACCGTGTAGGTCCAGACCTCATCCCCCATATAACGGTTCAGAAAGCTCGGGTGCGCGCCCACCCCATATTGGTCATAGGCCATCAGCGCTAACTGAAAGACGAGCGCCCCCAACACCACCCCCAGGGGATGCTTTTTGGCCACCCGCATCAGCCGCAAAAACAAAGGCAGAACCAGATAAAACTGCATGGTAATGAGAAGATAGTAAAGGTGGAACCATGCCCCTCCGTCGAGGAGATTTTTCCCATAGGTGAGGAAAAACACCCCAACTCCCGCGAAGGTGGCAAAGATCAGCATGTACGCGGCACTCCAAATCATATAGGGGAACAGGACAAGCTTATACCGCTTAATCCATACCGCCTTCCAGTTGAGGCTTTTCCCAAAAAGCGAGTAGGTGAGGACAAAACCCGTGAGAGCCATGAATGACTCCCGAGTGTAATGCAATAACGACAATATGGCGCCCGAACTGACCCATTGGCCACCGTCCGCCATATACCAGGTAGAGTGGACCGCCACGACCGAAGCAATAGTAAGCGCCCGAACGAAATCAGCCGCTTCCACATAAGGTTTCTTTCCCGCCACTAGCTGGCGCCCCCTTCGCGCACTTGTTGGCGAAGGTCCTGCCGCGCGATTTTGCCGGTGCTACCCTTGGGCAGGCTCTTGACCACGAAATACTCTGAGGGGCGCTTAAACTTCGCCAGTCCACGCTCGGCCCACTCATTAAGGCCCGGAATGTCCATAGCCTCATCATCGCGGGCCACCATGAACGCCACCGGCTCTTCCCCTAAAATCGGGTGCGGACGTCCAACGACGGCGCAGTCGGCCACCTCGGGGTGCTGCAAGAGCCACTCTTCAACCTCACGCGGAAAGATCTTCTCACCGCCGCGGTTAATAATATCGCGGCTCCGCCCTTCTAGGAAGAGGTACCCCTCGGCGTCCAAATAGCCGAGGTCGCCGGTCGGGTACCAGCCATCCTGAAAGACCCGCCGCGCCCATTGATTCGGACCCCATGCCGGATTTAACACTCCGACTCCCCGAATCTCCACCGTACCCCGTTCCCCGGGTCCCAGTGGGTCTCCATTCTCGTCAACCACCCTCACCTGGATACCGCGGGGGAGGCCCACCGAACCCGCCCGCCCACCTTCGCCGGGGAGCGGATTGGCCGCAATTTGACTGCCCGCCTCCGTCATGCCATAGGTTTCCACCACACCAATCCCAAACCGCTCCTCGATGCGGGACTTGACGCTGGGCGGCAAGGGAGCCGAGGCTGACCGAATGAAACGGATCCGCTCGGGATGGCGAGGTCCTTCCGCCCGCTGACTGAGCACCATAAGAATTGACGGCACCGCATTAATCCAGGACACGTGGTGCTCCTCAATGACCGACCAGAAGGTGGACGCGTGAAATCCATCCGTTACCACCAAGCTGCTACCGGCCACTAAGCTCCCCAAAACCGCCACCACCAAGGCATTGATATGGAATAAGGGCAAGGGAGAAAACCCCCGGTCGTGGGGTGAAAGGCGGTGCGCCAAAGCTACTTGCCACGCTGTATGGAGGAGCGCGTCTGACGCCAATCCGACGGGCTTGGGATCACCGGTCGAGCCGGAAGTCAAGAGAATCACGCCCCCTTCCAGTGTGCTACGGGTCACGGCCACAGACACCAATAGAGGCGGATGCTCCCCATCAAATACGTGGCTCGCCTGGCTTTTTTCCAGGGTGCGCCGCACGTCACTTTCCGGGGCTTCCGGGTTGATCGGAACCACCACAGCGTCCATGGACAAGAGGGCCAAGAACCAGAGAATGAATTCTCCCGGCTGGCGGATTTTCAAGCCCACCCGGTTTCCCGCATGGATTCCCCACCCGCCAAGTGCACGGCTACGGTGTTCAACTTCCTTTGCCAACGCATCGTATGTCCAGGTCGGTCCTCCCGCCTCGGTCAGGTAGGGATGCGACGAACGCTGACAGGTAATCAGTTCCTGAACGGTCATCCTCTCATGCAAAACACGCTTCCTCCCCTCGATGACTACAGTGCCCGGGCGGCAGCCGGATGAACCCGTTCCTCCAAGACCCGGCCACTGGTCTCCTTACCCAAAAGGGCCACAGACAATGCCCCAACTAACGCCACGGCTGCGATGAATACGAAGCTCCCGGCAATGCCGCTGGAACTTAACATGAGCGCCATGATGTATGGGGCCAGCGCTCCACCGAGCAGTCGCCCGACTCCCTCGGTCATGCCCACACCCGTGCCGCGAATGGCTGTAGGATACTGTTCGGCCGAAAAAATCTTAATAGCGGGGTCGACGGCCACACCAAAGAATGCCAGCAACATGCCCATCCCCACAATGCCCACGTCGGAGCGCACCGTCGGGAAGATAAGCGCAGCCGCCGCAGCGATCAGGGTGAAGGTGATAATAACCGCCTTCCGGCCTACACGTTCCACCAGCCAGGCTTCAAAAAATTTTCCGGGGATGGAGGCCGCCATGATCAAGGCAGCAAACTCCAAGACCACCGGGCCGCTCAGGTGCTCCTTCATCAAGATCGTGGGCATGAAGTTCATAATCCCGTAGAAAACAAACAAAATGCTCGGGAAAGCCAACCACAACATGAGGGTGCGGCGGGCATAGGGTCGCGACCATACCACTTGGAAGGGCCGTTTGGGTGTCGGGTCTACGACGCTCTGAAGGACTTCCTCGCGAGCCTCCTGCCCCATTTGGGCCAATACCCGTGCTGCCTCCAACTCCCGGCCCCGTGCCTTCAACCAGCGCGGCGACTCCGGCATCCAGATGGCTAGCACCACGGCGTATAAAAGGCCAACGCCCCCAATGAAGAAGAGAATCCGCCAACCGGTCAGGAGCCCTGATGTCGCCATAATCCAACCGCCCAAGAGGGGCGCTGCAAAATATCCTACCGACAAAAAGGCATCCAAGATACCGGCCACGCGGCCACGCACGCGCTTCGGACTCAGCTCCGCCAGTAGTGTGTAAGGCAGCGGAAACATAGCCCCGAGTCCCACTCCGGCCATGAACCGAAGCACTAAAACGCTCTGCCAACCGGGGGCAAAACCTGCCGCCACCGTCAACAAGGAATAGACGATAAGCGAGGCGACTAAGAGTCGCTTGCGCCCAAAGCGATCGGCCAGATAGCCTGAAGGCACAACTCCCACCACAATTCCCACGGTCGCTGAGGCCACCAATAATCCGGTATCCGCGCCGGTCAAATGGAACAGCTGCTTAAAAGGCAGCAACACCACGCTCATCAGCCCAATATCATAGGATTCAATAAACCAGGCCAGTGCTGCCAGCAGCAACCAAAAAGCCTGAGACCGGGTAATGCCCCAAATCTTTCGCTCCAAACCGTCCACCGCCTTTAACCGGTCTTGTGCATCGTCTGTTATCATACCAAGAACAGTTAAAAGCGACCTGAATCCAACCTAAAGGTTTCCTGAAGTTAGGTGATGGCGATCCACATTGTGGGCGCGGATTAGGCTCCCAGAGCTCCCAGCCCCATCCCGATTAAGGCTCCGACCAGGGCGGACAGTGAGACCAACACCCCAAAGGAGAGGGCGCTTTTGAGAACCGAGGTGCGGGTCATCATTCCTTTGATGGTGCCGAGAGCCAGCGCTGCGGCAATCGAGAGGCCCCAGCTGATGTTGCGGGCACTGGTAATTGACAAGGGGAGAAGATACGGCAGAATGGGTGGTGTCGAGCCCACCAACACCGAGACTCCCATCACCAGGGAGTTTTTAAACGGAGCTTCCGCGCGGTTTTGATGAATGCCGAGATTTTCTCGCACCATAAATTTCAGCCACCGCGGCCGTGAGGCCACGATGCTATGGAGTACGTCCGAGCGGGTATCATCGGGCACACCAATCTCACTTAACAAGCGCTTCACATGATGACGCTCGCGATGGGGGTGGCGTTCGATGGCCTGCGCCTGATCTTGAATTTCTTTGTGCATGAAGTCATTTTCGCTAGACGTGGCAAGATAGGAACCGACCGCCATCGACACCATGGCCGCGCCGACGGCCGACAGACCGGCGATCAGAATAGCTGCGTGGGTTTGATGAGAAAGCGCTTCTCCAGAAACCAAGCCGATGGTAGCCACGAGCCCGTCGTTTAGTCCAAAGATGCCTTCACGGATGAGGCCGCTTTGGCTCTTCCTCGGCTCCGCTTTGGCTTTAAAATCAGTCCCCACGGATCCTTTAAGCCCGAGCCGCCGTCCACGATTGTCAATTGAGGACATCCTGTCACCCCCAACCAAGAGTGTCCCCGCCGGGCGACAGGTTATAATCCGAGGGCGTCCCCAAATCTAGGAAAGCACCTTTTTGAGCGCCTCTTGATCGGACGCGTGCATGCGATCCCAGGGTGCCTCATCTAACCGCCACCATACGAGTTCCGAGACTTCGCCCGGGTCATGCATCAACTCCCCGATATCTTCGGCCGGCTCGCAGACGTAATAAAAACGCAACGAATGAAATGGATGGCCGAACATGGCGATGTAGCCCTCCGCCACGTAGATCAAAGGCCCCACCGTAACCTGAACACCCGTCTCCTCAAAAAACTCCCGGGCTAATCCGTCGCTCAACCACTCAAACGGCTCCACTCCACCCCCCGGAAAGTCCCAAAGCCCCGTA
>JAKADW010000120.1 GCA_021820165.1 Bacillota bacterium | reverse complement strand
CGGATAATCAGCACGACGACAAGCATACTGCTAAGAATCAATAGCATTCCCCCAAACAGTAATGCGGTGCGAAGGACCGACAATAGGGCCCCTGTACGGTCCAATCCGTCGACGACAATCAGGTGGCAGGTCCGCCCGTTGAGAACAATCGACGAGCTGGCAAAGACATAAGGGGTGTTGCGAAATCGAAACCATCCCGAGGACGGGGTCCGAGAGTTCCACCCGTTTCGCGGCAAAACGGCCGGCATGGAACCGCTCGACCCGATAAAATGGCCACTCTTATTCACTAAAAGCAGGTATAGGTGCCCGGACGCCATATCGTTCAGGTCTTCCACGGCGGCGCGTGTCGGGTGTAGACGGGACTCCTGCAGAAGTTTTTTGGCGGATAGATTCGCCGTCGTTCGGATCTCTTGTAGGCCTTCTTGAATCAGCGTACTTTGAGCCAATGAATACACAAACCATCCGGAACTGAGACCGGCAATCACGACGGCCGCCCCGATACCAACCATCAGCGCCCAGGATGTTCGCCAGGTGCGCTTTGTAAGCCCCTTAATCATGGGCGCCACGCAACACATAGCCGACTCCGCGAATGGTCGCAATAACGACCTGGCCATCACTGGCTAGGTGGTCGCGAAGTCGTCGTATCGTGACATCCACGACGTTGGATTCTCCGTAGAAATCATAGCCCCAGGCTTTCTCTAAGAGCTGATCCCGAGACAGGACCTGGTTGGGGTTTTCCATCAAGGCCTGAAGAAGTTCGAATTCCCGCCGGCTTAACCCCAATGGTGTGCCATTTTGCTCGACCATCCGCTCCTCAGGCCAAAGCCGGAGATCATGAAACTCCAGAACCGGTCCCCGGTCGCCGCTCGTCCTTCTCAGCACCGCCCGAATGCGTGCCAGTAATTCTTCGATGGCAAAGGGCTTGATCACGTAATCATCGGCTCCGTCATCCAAGGCTTGAATGCGGTCGCGCAAGTCATCTTTGGCCGTAACCATAATAATCGCGGCGTTGGTAAACGCACGCAATTGGCGACAAAGAGCCATGCCATCGCCGTCCGGAAGCATGACATCTAGCAGTATCACCTGATATGACTGGTGTCGAGCCATAGATTGGGCCAATTCAACAGCATGGGCCACTTCGCATTGCCAGCCAAAATGTGCGAATGACGTCTGCAGCCAAGAAGCTACTTCACGATGATCTTCGACGATTAAGACCCGTATGGGTTCGGCCATGGCTATCGGTCAACCTTTTCCACATTAACGGACAACACCTTCGCCAATTGAGGGTTTACATTGATTTTAGCGTATAGCCCGTAGGTCGGCATGCATTCCACAGCATCAATTTTCCGGTCATGAACGGTAACGGTTCGAACCGTGGCGATTGGCCCGCCTCCCACGGGCTTTTCAGCCACCTGGACGGATGTGGTACCAAGCGACACAGAGTTTACGGGGTTGACGTGTTTTACCGCCGCATGCATGACCAGGGGGGTGAATCAGAATCCGTCCCGTCTTGCCATCGACATAAAGATCCCGACGATTGGAGGCGCGCAAGCGATACCACCCTATGCTTATAGACGGGTGGAACCGTGGTGAGGATTCGCCTTTCAGGACAGAGATTCCGTCGGTGTTGGCACGATGCGAAAAGGGTGGTACGCGCGATGGCTACGGGCGAAGGTACGGCTTATGGAAATAAACCCCGGGATCATCAATAGGACGGACAATATCAGCCCGTATTTCCATGCCCACCAGGAATTGTGCCCCATAAGGCCTCCTCAGTGGAAAAAATCTTCGAGATGGGAGGGGCATGTATTCGAACCCCTTCCATCCCGATAGATATTCGCCTTAATGGTTCACTTTTTCTTGCACCAACTGTCCCGACGCGTTGAAGAGATCCTTGACCTTGACCGTTCCTCCTTGAATCCGGCGTATCTTAATGTTCATCTGCGTCTCCCCATGGTGCTTATGAATGAATTTCACCCACTTTAAGCGGCCGTTTTCTTGTTGCAACGCTTGATTCACGGTGCTTTGATAGGCTGAGGGAACGCTGGACAGTTTCTGCCCATAGGGGACAGATCCGGCCGAGGGCGGAGGCGTGGGCGATCCATGGTGATCAGGCTGGTCCTGGGAATCCGAGGACGACTTCCCTGGCGATCCGGCGTTTGGCTCGGAGGCGAGTTTCTTTTCTAATACCGATCCGGTGCCTTGACTGATCTTGATGTCCCAGATCTTTCCTTGATCCTGGACGTGGACATCCCATACGCCCTGACCCTGGTAGTGGTCAGCGGAGATGTGCAGCACCGATCCTCCACCCACGGCGCTGACGGCCAGTTGCTCCGCTTGCGTGGAATTTACGGATCCCGACGTGGCGCCGGAACTATTCGCGCCCGAGGGGGGGCTTTGGGGCTGTTCCGAGGAGAGCTTCTTTTGGACAACGGCCCCCGAACTTCGCGACACTTTGACGTCGTACAGCGTTCCCTTGCACAGGACATGCACATCATAGACGGCCTGGCCTTGATAGGTATCGTTGGAGATATGGGTCACCTGTCCCCCACCCACGGCGTTGACGGCCGTGGTTTCGGCTTGAGTCGCGCCAACCGATGCATGAGCCGACGATGATGTGTGAGGCGGTCCACCACTGGCAAAACTATATTGGGAAGCGACCAAGGGGGCGGCGACTAGACCCGCTGACAACAACCCTAAAACCAGCTTCTTCATCACAGGATTCTCCTTTAACAGCTAATCTACTAATCTCCCTCTATCCTATCCCTGGTTCATGACCACAAAATGACAAAACGCCTCTGACCCCGATATTGATCGAGTTTTCCCGCACATGGGCATAAGCGCGCGTTGAGAATTTTTTATTGGTTATGTCGTGGGTGACTTCTCCGTAAGACAGAAGGGTAGCCATCGCATCTTCGGCGTTGGCCGCCCGGGTAATGGTTAGGCGGTCGGTATACCCGTGGGAAATCCGCATAACCACCCCGGGATCACCAGATCGTGAACGTTCTGATCGCGGACTCGCGGACCTCCTTCTCTGGAATCAACTATGGAACCCCTCGATAAGCTTGTCTCCATCACAACGTCTTGGTAGTTTGTATCATAAGGTACGAGCATGTGGCCAAAAGGAGGGTTACCATGAATTGGACGGTTTATATCAGAGAGAAGATGCGTGTGCTGTTTTCGTTGGACACTTGGTTACCCACCGAGCTGCCTGAATATGCCTCAGGTCTCTTATACACGTTAGGTTCGCTGACGGCATCAAGCTTTGTCGTACTCGTCCTCTCCGGGGTTATCATGGCGGCCAATGGTCCCCAATGGTGGACCATCTCAGCCGTGGGATTTTATCTGCGCGGAATCCACTTTTGGTCGGTTCAGGCCTTCTTCTTTTTCATGATCCTACATCTTTTACGAGTCTTCTTTTCTGGTGCATGGCGCGGTGGCCGGGAACGAACATGGCTTCTCGGAACTTTGGCGCTTCTGTTAGCCGTTCCAACCGCCTTTACCGGCTATCTCATGCGCGGTGATTTTTATTCACAATGGAACGCTGTGCAGTCGAAAGACGGATTGAACGCCCTCGGCTTTGCCTGGTTCAATCCCTTAAACGCCGGCCAAATGTATGGGTTGCATGTCGTCGTTATGCCGATGATTTTGGGAGGGGTTATTGCCGTGCACATTGCGTTCATCCGTATCAAAGGCGTAGTTCCTCCCTATCCCAGCGATGAAGAATTGCAACACACCGTGAATGAGGAGGTGCGCTAATTGCGTCATTACCACCCCCGGATTGACGTCACACACCGTTACCGCTACGTTCCGACAGATTTCGTAAAGCATCTCTTGAGCACAACGCTTCTAATCGCTTTGTTGACGGCCCTGCTCTCCGGACTGTTTCACGAACCCACGAAGCCTGCCCTCAAGATTGAGGCCTACGCGACCAGCCACCCAAAGGGGTTCTTAACCGTGGCCCTCGGTGACCTCAACGGGACGGGGGAGATCGCGAACTACGGTCCACCCTATAACGGCGGAACGGGGTCTGTCCAGGACGCCGTGCAAAAGTGGGTGGGGGTCATTCACCCCGTGTACCCGAAACAAGCCTTTGTGTTAGAGCCCTTGGCCTACGCCGCCCATTTGGACCCTAGTCTAACACCCGCGCTGCAGCGATTCACAAAGGCCTCTCGGGCGCAGCAGGCGCGATGGGAACGAGCCTTCGGTATCGCGCTGGATCATGCACGCGTTCACGGTTCCCATGTACTCTTGCCGAGCGGCGCATATGGACCGGTCGCGACGATGATGCAAGGGCTCTTGGATCTTGGACAAAGCGGACTCATGACGGGTGCCCTCGACCGTAGTCCTGCTGACTATCAATTCGACAATCAGAACTCCTTATTGTTCCTGCAAGGCCATCCCTTGCACCGCGCCGCCAAAAAGTTGGAGTTGGAAGGCAACCAATGGGGAATCATTCACGAAGAGCGGGCTCCGTACCCAGGCCCTTGGTGGATGACCCTTGTCACAGCCATCTACCAACTCCCATTTATCGCCCATGCCAGTGCTGCGGACGCGATGGCCCTAGGGGGTGGCATGCTGGTCTTCCTGGTCTTGATGTTCGCTCCCTGGATCCCCGGAATTAATCGGCTGCCGCGATTACTCGGTGTTCATCGCATTATTTGGCACAAGTACTACGCCACGCACCAATCAGACTCGGCTGGTCGCCCATCATGAAACGCCGCATCGGGATCTTGCGGTTTGTTCTCGGGTCCGTGATGGGCGTGTTCGGTCTGGGGCTTTTAGGCACGGCTTTCTTTCCCATTCGTTGGGGCGCGTTAATCCTCGGGATCGTCTTGCTGGGGCTTGGCCTTTTCCTAGCCGTCGGCACCATAAGCACACGCCGCCGGCCACCATAACGAGGACACTGGCGCGTTCCGGCGCCTCCTGCCCTTCCTAAGGGACCTATGCCGTCGACCTTGGTAGCGCACCGCCTGCCCATGTTGCCGAGAATCTGCAGTCCCGGGTTTCTTCGATTGACGGGTCACGTATGCGCATTGAAGGCTCCTAAACCGGAGCTCAGCCGGTGAAAGTCATGTGTCTTCTGCAGGGCTCGAATTCGGGAAAGTTGACGGCGATCCCCCACAGATGGTGTGGCCCTTGATGGAAACCGCCTTTCAGGGGGACGTTCGTATGCGTGGCGCCGGGCGATACGTGTCGATGCCGCGTATCGTCACAAGAAGGCACGCGACACCTGGTGTCATCACCCGCCCTCGACGACGTGGTCGTCGAGGGCCTCTTGCTGTCTGCATCCCCTGGCGATTTTCCGTTGGCCAAAATGGCGATTTAATCCTGGCCCTATTGCAGAAATTCCGTTGGCCCTTTTGGTGATTTCCTCTTGGCGTTTTTGGCCATTTTGACATTCGCCTTGACACCATAAAGCCAAAGTATCGTGCACTGGACGACGCGGCGCGGATTCTCGGCGCCGCGCGCCATCCCGTGATCCTCATGGGGCGAGGCGTGACAAGCGAAGCTCCCGCCGTGCTAGCGTTAGCCGAGCACCTCCAGGCACCCGTCATCACCACACTTCCAGCGAAAGGCGCCCTATCTGAAAGCCATCCGCTCGTAACCGGTCCCCTAGGAGAGGCGGGGACGGATACAGCCATTGCCGTGGCTGAAGCCGCCGACGTGTTGTTGATGCTGGGTGGCCTGCCCAATTCCTCCCCTCCAACGTGCGGGTTGTGCAGGTCGCACTAACACATAGCAGACCGAACAATGGGCACCCTGACACCAAAGACTCGGGCCCGAAGGAACGGCAGTTTCCACGGCCCAGCAGGAGGTAGCGCGGGTGACATTCTGGTGGACAGTGGTAGCCGTGCTGGCGGCAGTCATGATGTTGGGAATCGTAGTCGTCGTCGTGGCCAAACCCCTGATGCGGGCGTTGGTGAAAGCCCTCACGCCGGCGCTGGGCGAAGGTGTCAGCCGGGCCATGGGAAACACAAGCCAGGCTTACAGCAAAAACCCTTTAGGGCTCGTTCCGGTCATGGAGAAGCTCACTCCGCTAGGCCTCATAGAAACCCGAATCCGCGCCGAAACGGGAATGCCGCCCTCGCGCCCACTGGGTAGTCCGATTCACTTCTCGCCTTGGGACCAACTCTTATTGATGTTCGCCAACGTCGACCCTTTGCCGACAGCGGATGCCGAACCGGTCTCCCTGAACGTCCGCATTGGGCCCCAAGCTGCCAGACCGCTAACACTGGAGAGCCCTGTGTTGATCAGCGCCATGTCGTATGGCGGTGCCGTGTCCCTCCGCGCACGCCAAGCGCTAGCCCAAGCGTCGGCCGTAATTGGCACGGCGACCAATAGCGGTGAGGGCGTGTATATTCCCGAGGAACGCCAGCTGGCAAAACATTACGTCATCCAATACCACCGGGGCACATGGCCGACGTCTCCCCAGTACAATTGGGATCAGCTTAAACAAGCCGACGCCATTGAAATTCAACTAAGCCAAGGAGCGCAAGGTGCCGCACCGATGAAGGATCGGCCGCAGAATATCCACCCCGAAATGCGCAGGCGCTTTGGTTTGGAGGCGCATGAGGAAGCTGTCATCGCCGCACGACTGGATGGGGTGGACGCGCCCGATGACCTGATATCTCTGGTCCAAAAACTGAAAGAACGCTTCCCCG
>JAKADW010000119.1 GCA_021820165.1 Bacillota bacterium | reverse complement strand
CGCACGTCGAACATGGTCTTTTGGAGGTGGAAGGCGAAGCGGCGGCCCCTCCCATGGATGCCTCTGATTTGGCGTTGGAGCGCTGGTTCACGCGGGGCGTGAAGCACGTCACGCGCCAGTATTACAAACTTGATGGCCAGGGGTTCTTTGACCAAGGACGTGATCAACTGGTGCGGGTCGCCGTTGAGTCGGGGCATCCAGTTTTGCTCACCTCCGGTTTCGATCATTATAGTGCGCCGGTGTTGTCTCCCGACGATTCGATTCTGTGGGCGCTGGTTCGCCGTTATGATTCGAAGCCTAACGGACATCCGTCGGTTACAGAGTTGGTGGGCATTAACCTGGAGTCTCTCGAAGAAAGACGGATTAACATTCCGACCTTGGCGATTGAGACGCTGGCGGTCAATTCCGATGGGACTCGGCTCGCATTCACCGCCTCCGATCCGACGGAAATGGGCTACGGCAATTCGGCCCTCTTTGAACTCGGCCTCGCCGATGGGATGTTAAGGAATCTGAGTGGATTCACCGATCGTCCTGTGGGTGACGTCAGCGGCGCGGACGTGGCGCCGCCAACCCGCGTAAAACCGGTGTTTGCAAAGGACTCCATCCTGATGATGCTCTCGGACGCCGGGCGAGTGGTCTTAACGGCGTTTCAGGATGGGGGGCAGGCGAAGCCTCTTTTTGACGAGAAAAGGGTGGTGCTGGATTTCGCCCTGCGGGGCCCCTGGATTTCGTTGGTGATATCGGATCCGCTCCATCCGTCAGGGATCCAGCTCGCCCGTCTGGATGGCGAAGCGGATCCGGTCGTGTGGGCGCCCGTGCCTTGGGGTACCGAGGATGGTCCGCGTCCCGTCCACGCGACGACAGCGCGGGAATCCGATGGAACCGCGGTGGACGTCTGGTGCATTTTGCCTCCCGGGGATGGCCCGCATCCGGTCGTGCTAGAGATCCATGGTGGTCCGATGTCCATGTACGGTTATCGTTATCATCACGAGTTTCAGAGTTTGGTTGCCGGTGGATATGCCGTGGTCTACACCAACCCCCGGGGATCTCTGGGTTACGGGGCGGAGTTTTGCCGATCAATTATGGGTCAATGGGGCGACCGCGACTATCGGGATGTGATGGCGGGACTAGACCGGGCGCTCTCCCACTGGCCGCAATTGGATCCCGCACGCCTGGGGGTGGCGGGAGGAAGCTACGGGGGATTTCTGGTCAATTGGATAATTTCCCACAGCACGCGTTTTTCTGCCGCCGTGACCATGCGCTCGGTGGTCAATCGTTTCTCTGCCATGGGGTCTAGCGACCTCGGATTTTTGCGCGTGCCCCAGTATGGCGCCAAACCCTGGTGGGAGGACCCGGCCCCCTATTGGCAACAGTCCCCCCTTCGCTACGCATCAGCGATACGTACGCCGCTTCTTATTGAGCATCAGGAGCGCGATTTTAGGCTCCCTATCGAGCAGGGGGAACAGTTGTACAGCGCTCTCAAATATTTGGGACGTCCGGTCGAAATGCTGCTATACCCTGATGAGTCTCACGGCATGAGTCGTAGTGGGAAGCCCTGGCATCGGATCTTCCGCCTCAAAAGCATCGTTGGCTGGTTCGATCGCTATTTGCATTGAAGTAGGATGGACATAGCGTCGGAATCAAACGAAAAGGGCCCCCCCGGATGGGGGACGGCCCTTTTCACCGTCTTTACTCGGCGATCTCGACGGTTGTCATGTGGTCTCCTTGGCGGATGGCATCTAAGACGTCAAAGCCCTCGGTCACTTGTCCGAAGACCGTGTGCACCCCATCCAAATGGGGCTGGGGGCTGTGGCAGATGAAAAACTGACTGCCGCCGGTGTCCTTTCCGGCATGGGCCATGGACAAGCTGCCGCGAACGTGGCGGTGGGGGTTATTGTCCGTTTCGCACTTAATAGTGTAGCCGGGCCCACCGGTACCGTCCCCGCGGGGGCATCCGCCTTGAATGACGAAATTGGGGATGACGCGGTGAAAGTTGAGACCATTATAAAAGCCGGAACGGGCTAGTTTCGCAAAGTTGGCTACGGTTCCCGGAGCTTCGTTGGGATACAGGTCAAGGACCATCCGGCCCTTTTCGGTGTTGATTATGGCTTGCATCGAAATCCTCCTAAAGTGGGGCCTTGTGCCCGATCAGTTGTCGTTCGCTTAATAGGGTTTCGGCTAAGTGCCGCTCCTCATCGCTTAAGGCTTGGGGAACAAGCTGATAATGTTGGGAAAACCCCCAGGTAAGCGCATGCTCCACATCGGCGGTGGCTAGCGCTTGCATGTTCGGTAATCGATTTAATGCGGTTACCGCCTCGGCATCAAGGACGAGATCGCTGCCCGCCCGGCGGTAGAATTCTTGTAAAAGACGGGTGGTCACTTCCGGGTCTTGGCGGATTAAGAGCATACCGCTCACCAAAGCGAAGCCGCCACGAATTGCCTGGGCAATGCCGGCAATTTTTCGCTTTCCTGCCACTAAGTCATAAGGACCCTCGCAATAGGAGCCCACCGCCCGACCAAATCCCGCGTCGATGCCGATATGCCTTAAGCCGTCGATGACCCCAGCGGCCATGCGACGGAAATTTGCTTCCCATACGGTGAAATCGCGGCAGGGCTCACTGACGGCGAAGCTCAGGCATTCATCGTCTAATAACACCGCCGAGCCGCCACCGATGCGCATGAACACTGGATAGCCTTGATGGTTGAGCCAATCCACCGCTTCGTCTAGATGGGGCAACCGTCGATCCTTCGGTCCCAAAAGAACATAGGGCCGCTGGTGGCGGATGACCACGCAAGCTTTCTCGCGGTCCGCGCTCCAACGAGCGACCGTTTCCGCCAAGACCGGAGACAACCGTAATTCATGGATTGGCGCGTCGTGGGAGAGGTGAACGTAGCGGGCTTGAGATTGCATGAAAACCCCCATCACACCGGGTATCGCCTTTTATCGCGCACCAGGTTAGTCTATCCTGTATGTTGTATCGCAACGCCTCAATTGGGTCAAGAACAGCACTGTCGGGGATTGAGGAACGGAGGGCGGACGTGGAACGTTGGGGACGCCTGACCTGGCGCTTGGGATTAAGTCTTTGGCTTGGCAGCATCTTTTTTTTGTTTGTCGCGATTGCTCCCAATGTCTTTAAAGTTCTGCCGCCAGCTCAAGCCGGACGCCTAGTCCACGCGATTTTTCCCGTGTACGACGGCGAAGGATTAGTGTTAGGGGCTTTAATGCTGGTGGGCGCGGGACTTCTCTTGGGAGCTCGGCGGGATCTGAGACGCTGGATATTGATGGCCATGACCATGATTAATTGGCTTTTGGCGTGGTGGTCGTGGGCTACCCTTCGAACCCTTCAGGGGGTACACGAGTCCAATCCTCGCTTTCATACGTTGCATGGAGAGTCCGTGGTCGCTAGTGTGACGATGTTCCTAGTGGGGGTAGGGGCACTAGTCTGGGATGTGTTATCGATATGACTTGGGCCTCTCTCTGGCATCCTGATCCGCGGGTGGTGGTTCGTGTCGCGCCCGAACCCTGGGTTCTCTCAGGTGAGACGCAAGAGGCCGTAGAGCGTGCCTGGGAGCAGTACCGCGAGCAATTTTTCCGTGGACCGGTGTTGAGCGTGGTAGGGATTGAGCCTCGTTCTGATGGCACCGTCATTGACGCCCGTTGGACCGACTATGCGCATTTTCTCTATAGCTCTCGACATCTCAATCCTCAGCATACCTTCTATGTGCGGGTGTTGTTCGCCGCCGGCTGCCTGATCACGGCCGATGGATATCTATTGGTCGCGGTTATGGGGCCTGGCACATCTCGCGCTGGTTGGATTCAGGCGGTGGGTGGCTCCCCTGTGCCTGAGGAAATTTCAGGAGGATGGTTTGACCCCGTGGCCTCGGTGGTTCGCGAGGCGCGGGAAGAAACGGGCTTTGACCTTACCGAAGGCGACACGCTCAAGCGGATAGGTGTGGTCGGTTATACCGAAGACCAGCGCGATGGGAGTGTGGCGGTGGCCATCAAAGTAGAACTGCGGTTCACGGCCGAGGAGGCCTTGGCCCGGTTTCGCGAATTCCAACGCCACGTCCCGGATGGAGAGCTTAGCGACCTTTATGCGCTACCGTTGGGTGAAGCGGGCCTGAAGCAATTGCGACGCGAAGGCCGCACTCGGGTGCGCTACCTCGAACCGTTGTTGTTGAGTGCCGAACTCCGCCCAGAGGGGTGACTGGATAGAGGAACAGGCCGCAGTAGCATGCTTGTGTGCGGCCTGCTTCATTGAGGTTTTGCCCGCTAAACCAGCTCGACACGGTATTCTTTCAGCCAAGCATTGGCCTGGATGAGAAAGGCAAAAAGTTGCGCGTTTCCCATGAGTTGCCCAAACCAGGGGATCTGATCGGCCGCTGGCCCCGCTTTTACCACGTCCAGAATTCGCTGACGGTCGATGAGCGGTCGCAGCGGGGCTTCCGGGTCATGGAGGATTTCAGCCATCTGCTCCGCCATGGCGCGAAAGTAGCTGGGATTGGGCGTCGACGGATACGGTGACTTTCGTCGCATGAGCACCTCTTCCGGTAGCCATTCTTGGGCTGCACGGCGCAATATCCCTTTGGCAACACCGTTCAAATTCTTCATGGACCAGGGAATGTTGAACACGTAATCGACCAGACGATGGTCGCAAAACGGGACGCGGACTTCGAGGCTTTGGGCCATGGTCATTCGGTCTTTGCGGTCTAGCAGCGTGGGCAGGAAACGGGTAATGCTGAGATAGGCGATTTCCCGGATCCGGTGGTCTTCGGGGCTTTCCCCGTTGAGGTGCGGCACCTCGTCTAACGCCTCTTGATAACGGGCATCCACGTAGTGGAAGGGGCGGATGTGGTCGATAAAGTCCGCGCTCAACACACTAACCCGGTCCTTCAGGCGGAGCGACCAGGGGAAGGTTTGCGCACCGAGTGCGTCAGGGCGATGAAACCAGGGATATCCTCCGAAGATTTCATCGGCCGCCTCCCCAGATAAGCCCACGGTGGCGTCGCGCTTAATGTGGCCCGCGAATACCAGCAGAGAGGTGTCGACATCTGCGTGGCCCGGCAAATCGCGCGCCCGCATGGCGGGTAATAGATACCGGTCTAACTCGGGTGTATCTAATTCCACCCGCACGTGGTCGGTGCCAAGATGTTCGGACACCCGGGCCACCCATGGAGCGTCCAGGTTCGTCTGGAATCCGTTGTCCCGAAAATAGCGCTCCATGTCCTTAAAGTCGATCGAGAAGGTTTTGAGCCGTCCCTTTCCTTGACGAGCGTAGGCCTCGGCAGAAATGGCGGTCACAATGCTTGAATCTAACCCGCCAGATAGTAGCGTGACGACGGGGACATCAGCCACCAATTGGCGTTCGACGGCGTCTTGCAATAGACCTTTAATTTTATGGGCCGTGGTATCGACGTCGTCCTCGTGCGGTTCGGCATGGAGCTGCCAATAGGGGTGGATGCGCGTTCCTTGGCGATTATGCGTGAGGCTCCACCCGGCGCGGAGCTCCTTCACGTCTTCGAACACCCCGTGACCCGGTGTGCGCGAGGGGCCCAACGCAAACACTTCTGCGAGCCCTTCTCGATGCACGCGGCGGGATACGGCCGAATGAGCCAAGAGCCCCTTAATTTCCGACGCAAACAGAAAGGCCGAGCCTTTTTGGGCATAAAAGAGGGGCTTGACCCCAAGCCGATCGCGGGCCATGAATAGGGACTGGGTGCGGCTATTCCAGATGGCGAAGGCAAAAATTCCGTTCAGACGCTCTAATGCGTTTTCCCCCCAAGCCATGTAAGCGGTCAACAACACTTCCGTGTCGGAACGCGATTGGAACTGATACCCGAGGGCCTCCAAGTCGTGGCGCAGTTCCTGGAAGTTGTAGAGCTCACCGTTATACACAATGGTGTAGACAGTGTCGCCATAGCGACGCGACATGGGTTGCATGCCGCCCTCGGGGTCGATCACTACCAACCGTCGGTGGGCCAGCCCTGCGCTTCGTGACACCCAGGTACCACTGCCATCCGGACCGCGGCAGGTCATTGGCTGAGCCATCGCCTCCAATTGACGCTGCTCATGCATCAAATTGCGTTGATAGTCGATCCAACCGGCAATGCCACACATAGTGAGGGTCCTCCTTTGTTTCTGGGTTGGTTCCGCCAGCAAAATACACTATGCTTAGGCCGAAGGGTGTGCGTCGGCCAGTATGTGGAGACTTCTGGTCGGCGGCACAGGATATTCCAGATGCGGAGGACGACAAGATGATTTTGGTGGCCATGGGGAGCGAATCCGATTGGGAGACGCTTCAACACTCTGCCGACACGTTGCGTTTGCTGAAAATCCCTTATCGCGCTCGAGTCCTATCGGCTCATCGCACACCGGAGCGCATGTTGGAAGCGGCGGCGCGCGCCGCCGAAGAGGGGTTTCGGGCGATTATTGCCGGCGCCGGCGGTGCGGCGCACTTGCCGGGCATGATGGCCAGCGCCACCTTGTTGCCGGTCATAGGGGTGCCGGTGACCAGCCGAGCTTTAAATGGGATGGACTCTTTATTGTCCATCGTGCAGATGCCCGCTGGGGTTCCCGTGGCCACCATGGCAATCGGCAAGGCCGGGGCTGTTAATGCGGCGCTTATGGTCGCCAGACTTTTGGCGGTGACTGACGAGGCGGTGCGTGA
>JAKADW010000118.1 GCA_021820165.1 Bacillota bacterium | reverse complement strand
GAACGACGGTACCCGGCTTTGGCGCCTATGGCGTAAGCATGCCCTCTCCTAAGACCAGCGCCACTCCGCACCTAGCTTGAGATATTCCCCGGGTACGGCCATGGGCAACTCCACCACATAAAAAGCCTTAGGAACCCAGGGACCTAAATGCCAAGGGGTAAGCACCGCGACCCGCACGACAATCTTCTTGCGATCTAAATAGACCAAACGGATGGGATAGCGCATGAAAAACCCATGCACAGCGTTGGTGCGTGGGAAAATGAGGCCCGACCCCAGGGACAAGTCTTGGGTCGCCATGAGCCCGATGAATCGTCGCCAAGGGTTATCCGCAATATGAATATCCTCACCTAAAAGCGTGCCGTCAGATGTCCTCAAGGTTACACGTTTCATCGTTCCTCCACCTAGGTTACCCGTGCATGAGATTTAGGACGGAAACGACAGCGGGACCCAAGATGACAATGAACATAGCCGGGAAGATGAAGAGCACCATGGGGAAAATAATCTTAATGGGAATAGATGCCGCCTTCTCCCGAGCTTTCGCTGCCCGATACTCCTTAATGTCCTTCGCCTGGACTTTGAGAGCCGCGCTAATGCTGCTCCCCGTCCGGTCAGACTGCGCCACCAATCCGGCAAACCTTTTTAATTGGGCGGACTGCGTGCGTCGGGCTAAAGACGCCAGTGCTTCGGCTCGGGGAATCCCCAGCTGCATATCGGCCAAAACACGGGCCAACTCATCCCGCACCGGCCCCTTGACATTGGCCACCACCCGTCTCAACGCCCCATCAAACGCCAACCCCGCCTCCACACTGACGCTCAACAAGTCAAACACTTCGGGAAGACTTCGGTCAATCTCTTGCAGACGCTGCTGAACTTTGGTATTCAAATGAATGCCCGGAAATAGAAAGACCATGCCGGCAATAAGAATTGGCCCCAACACCCGGTCGTCGAGCGGCAAAGTTCGCATACTTATTGCACCGAGTCCAACCACGATGAGGGCAACGAAGGCAAAGAGCACGCGAGTAAAGAAATACGCTTCGGGCGATTGCCGTATGCCTGCCAATCTCAGCTTATTTTCCATGTCCCGGTGAACATTGGCAGGAGCAATGCGGTGAGCCACCCCCTTTTCGAGCGCCCGAAGCCTGGGGCGAATCACACGCTCGAAGTATGGAGCCGCCAATTCATCGTCGGTCTCCTCGGGCACTTGGGGCAATGCTCCGTTCAAACGAGCATTGACGACATCACGCCAATGGCGAGCGCGCCGTGTCCGAGCCCAACCATTCAAAAAAACAAGCCCGATAGCCACAAGAAGCGCCGCCAAGTACAAATTTGTCATGGTGCCCCCTACATCTCCGGTGCCTTGACCAACCGGTTAATAATCACACCGCCAATGGTCACTGAGACCAGGGCGCCCGCCAGCATGGCCCAACCGACGTGGGTGGACAAGAGCGTGCCCATATAGCTCGGGTCGGTAAACCACAGCAGAAGGCCCAACCCGAAGGGCAATACCGTCAAGAGCCACCCACTATAGCGTCCTTGGGCAGAAAGCACCCGAATCTCCGATTTGAGCCGTTGACGGTCGACAATCGTGTGCGTAATATTTTCCAATACATCAGCCAGTGAGCCCCCGACTTCTCGTTGAATGGTAATGGCCATCACCGCGAGTCCCAAATCGCGGGAGGGAATTCGCCGGCTCATTTCCTCCAGCGTCTCGGCGGTTCCAAAGCCCAGGGCTTCGCGCTTCACGATCCGGCGTACCTCATCGCCGAGGGGACCCGACGTGTCCTGCGCTACGAGACTCATCGCCTGACTCAAGGAGGATCCAGCCCGTAGAGCACTGGTCACGCCTCTCAGAAATTCCGGCAGGGCTTCCTCAGCCGATTGCAGCCAGCGCCGCTCTTTAAAGCGGAAATAGAAGGTCAAGAGCCCAAGACCCACCAGGCCCAAAATCACGCCGCCCGCCAGGCCACGGACCATGAGACCGACAAGAAACGGGAGAAGAAAACTTAGCACCCGAAACATGAGATATTCGCTAATCCGAAGCCGCAAGGCTGCTGCCACCGAACCTGAACTCCACCGCTCCTTGAGCGACTGTGGCCGCTTCGGAGAGGGCACTTCCAAAATCCCCTTCTGACTCGCCCCCCGCTCGCGGTCAAGCGTTCCCAGACGCCGGCGCACTGCGGTTCCAGTTGCGGCCTCACGCACGCCTACCACGACCAAAAACAGCGTGAATGGCCAGAAGAGCACCAAGAATGTCCGCATCTTAGTCGCCTCCCGTAAATAAGCTTCCGGGAAGCTCGATACCCTGCGCCTGAAGCCGTTCAGCACTTCTGGGACGGATTCCGTAGCCCCGGAATTCGCCCGTCACCCGCCCCTCCGCATCAACACCAGTCTGATCAAAGCCAAACAAATCCTGTGTGGTAATGGTGCTACTTTCCAAGCCCACCACCTCGGTGATTCGGACAATCCGACGCGACCCGTCCAGGAGGCGGGCCTGCTGAACAATAATGTCGATGGCCGAGGTAATCTGCGAGCGGATAGCGGCCAACGGAAGCTCGACCCCTGCCATCAACACCATGGTCTCAATACGGCTTAAGCAATCCCGGGGGCTGTTGGCGTGCACGGTGGTAAGGCTTCCTTCGTGGCCGGTATTCATCGCCTGCAACATATCCAACGCCTCCCCGCCACGCACCTCACCGACAATAATGCGGTCGGGCCGCATCCGGAGCGCATTGCGCACCAACTCGCGCATGGGAATGGCACCGCGTCCCTCAATGTTGGGCGGGCGGGTCTCCAAGGTTACCTTGTGCTCTTGCTGCAGTTGCAGTTCAGCCGCGTCCTCAATGGTAATAATACGCTCATTCGAAGGGATAAAAGCCGAGAGCGCGTTTAACGTGGTAGTCTTCCCTGATCCGGTTCCGCCGGACACCACAATATTCAATTTTCCCCGCACGGCTGCTTCCAGAAAGGCCGCCATTGAGGGCGAGAGCGTGCCCATACGGGCCAATTGGTCCATCACGAAGGGATCCTTCGAGAACTTGCGGATGGTTACGGCATCCCCATTGACGGACAGTGGCCGCAGTACGGCGTTGAGACGGGACCCGTCGGGTAGTCTCGCATCGACCATGGGGCTCGATTCATCCACCCGCCGGCCAGAATAGGCCAGCATCTTTTCCAAGATGGCCCGTACGTGGCGCTCATCGCGAAATGATGCCCCGGTGCGAATCAACTGGCCGTTTCGCTCCACGTAAATCTTGTCATAGCCGTTAATCATCACTTCCGAAATCTCATCGTCCTCCAAGAGGGGTTGGATGGGACCAAAGCCTAAAATCTCGTCGACCAGTCCCCGGGCCAACGGATCCTTTTCCATGGGGGACACGCCGGGGAGACTATCCACAATGCTCAAAATCCGCTCCATGAGCTCCTGCCGGCTCAAGGCTTCGGGATCCGTAATCTCCGATAGTAACGCATTCTGCACGGTAGACTTCATGTCCAAAAAACGCTGGCTCAAATATTCCGGGGGAGGAGCTGACGGCCTCTCGGGGGCCACGATCACCGTGGGCTTCGTTTCCGGTACGATTTCCGGTGTAGGCATCACCATGGAGCCCCGCATCCGATCCCTTAAGGACATCCCTTTTCCCCTCCTTCCATCGTACCGTTCACCGCGAGCTTACAGGCCGTCCCAACCACCGGCGGGGCCGCCTCCGTGTTCCCTCACGTTCGGCCACCATGTCATTAGCCATAGCCATAATAGCCTGTGCCAATGGATTCTTGGGTTCGGCCAACACCAAAGGCCGGCCCCGGTTGGACGCTCGTACCGGGGCAGCCCCGCCTGACGGCAATACCACCGAGATTTTGCTATGAAGAATCGCCTCGGCCTCGGGCTGACCGAGTCCCGTGTCAGAGTCGGCCCGATTCAACACCACGGAAAGCTGGCGACCATAAAAACGCGAAAGAAGCTCCAACCCCCGTGATACCGTGGAAAGCGTGACCCGTTCAGGTGCCGCCAGCACCATGATGCGTGACGAGAGGTCCATGGCCGTCAAGTTGAGATCGGTAAGCCCCGTTGGCAAATCCAAGACCACGTACGCATAACGGCTTCGCAGAAGACGGAGCAAGCCATCGAACCCTTCTACGTCGACCTGCTCACTTTCCTGAAGGCTCACCGAGGCGGGAATAACCGATAGGTTTAGGCCCTTGATTTGATGCAAGGACTGCAACGTTTTGTCGGGGGAAAGCCCGGCCTTCATCCCCCGTACCGCGTCCGCCACCGTCGCCCCAGGCTGATCCTGAATCATCGCCCCAATGTCTCCGAGCGGATCCCCGTCAACCAAGGCGACACCTCCCTCAGATTGGAGAGCCAATGCCCATGCAAGATTTAATGCCAGGGTGGACTTCCCCACTCCACCTTTAGCCGAATAGACGCTAACCACCAAGCCATCAGCGGGAGCGACTGGCGGATCTTCTAAGCTGGCTAAAATCGGTGGAAGCTCCGCGCGCAGTTCACTGTCGGCTAAAAGGTTCACCGCTTCTAGTGCCAACGCACGTCGTGCCGTATCTCCATCTCTCAGATTGCCGACCAGGAGTTTTCGCGACGGCAAGGCGGCCACGCTTCCGACCAATCCCGGGTTCTGATGCAGCAGGCGGTCATCAATCACTAAAAGGCTCTTTGAATCACGAAACGGATAGCCTAAAATGTCCCGAATATTATTGGTGCGCAGTTCTATCTCGACGTCCGGCACATCGGCCAATGCGAAAGATGCCGCGCCCATTACGTCGGGAAGGGCCAGAATGTGAACCGTTACCATCTTTCATTCCCCCTTTCCTCACGGAGTCGGTTGCTGCCACTGGCTTGTGCCAAACGGCGCCGGAACCCCGGTCTTCTGGTGGGGCGCATCCAGCACGGCGTCAATGGGGCTCTTCTGCTCCATGAACAGGAGCTGGGCAATCTCTTTCGGTGGCAAGGCTAAAATGAGTGTCAAATTTTGTCCGGTTGTCGGTGGCGTCAAGGGGGTAAAGCTCCCGTTGACGGCCAAAACCTTCACTTGATTGAGAAAGTCTTCCGTGGCCTGTTGGCCGTTCTTTTCTTTAATGGTGGCGAAAAGACTAATCGTGTCTCCCGGCTCCACCATGCCATCGACAACATTGGTGGCATTGAGCGGCAAATCCACCGCCATGTCGCCGGGCGTAATACGGGCAGCCAAAATATTCGCTGACTTAGGCTGAAACACTTCGCTGGTCACGATGGGAATCCCCGGTTGGATCGCTTCCTCGGTCCACTGCCCGACAACACTGGCGATTTGACTGGCGGCACCTCCAGGAACATCGGCCGTGGGCATACGCTCCACCATGAGATCCGAAGCGGTGAGGACAGAATACGCGGGGATGGCGGTCCTTGCCACCACCACGGTGGTTTCCGCCGCTGGCGCCGTTGTGGAGCTTGGAGAGGCTATCACGGTATTGATGTACTGGGTTGAAAGATATAGCGCGCACGCCAACGCCACGAGGCCCAAAATAAGCCAGCGATTGACGCGAAGAAATGACCCAATCCGCCCTTTGGCGACCATAGAACCTCCTCAATTCGGGAACAAAGCGCACGCCCTAAAATGTGCGTGCGCTTGTCCTCTGACCCACCAATTGTTAGCCCGTTGTTGTGTTATTAATATTACTTCCAACATTGTCCAACGTGTGCTTCACAGAGCCGCCCAAGAAATGCAGCACGGCAATAACCACGACCGCTACCAACGCCAAAATTAGAGCGTACTCGACAAGGGCCTGTCCATCCTTTTCACGATAGATTCGGCTCATTAAACGATTGGCGAGAACCATCGGATGGAGCAACATTAAATTCCGCATCATTTTCCCCCCGTTTCCTATTTCTCTGGATTTAGACCGGATTCGAGCACCCTCCGCAGTTCTCCTTTTTTCGACCTCGTGTTTTTTTGGAGAAGTGCCTATGTTATCCTGAAGGCGAATTCGAGAGTCTTGTCGGATGGCGCGGCTATCCTTCATGGGGAATACCAAAGAATGTTTAGGGATTAGGGATGAGGCGATAGGATGCGGTGGGCGAATAGCCGGACGATGAGGTAGGTAACCCCGTGAGAGAAGACAATGTACTCGCCGCGTACACTTTTTTGACGGTGAGTATGAATCCGGCACTGGTTCCACTACGGCCATTGGAGGCAACCACCGTAGCCGTCACAAAGCCCACAATGCCCACGTCACCCGTGCCGTTGTGGACGCTGTCGCCAACCGGCAGCATCACGGTTTCGTTGGCCGGCAACGACCCGAGCGTGTTCCATTCGGCAGAGCCCGTTACAGCCGCAATTGCCTGACCCACCACCGCGTAACCGCCCGATGTATATACTAAAATCCCATCATTGCCCGCACCAAACAGGTCATGAAAGGAGACCGGAATGGTTCCCGATGGCGCACCGGGCGGAAGCGCTGGCTCATTGCCGCTGGCGTTTCCCCGATAGAGGAAGTAGGATTGGCCGACATTGACGTATTGGATCCATTTGTCCGTCGGCACCGGCAAGGCATCACCGGAATCACCGCTGGCAGGAAGCGCCACGGGAAGTAGTGCGGACTCGGGCATCCCTGTTTGAAGTCCAATCATCGAAGCGGCACGGGCGGAGACGCTTGCACGCGGCACGCCGACAACCGCACCAAAGTGCATTGACAGCGCACCTTGGGCTTTGACCTCAACCA
>JAKADW010000117.1 GCA_021820165.1 Bacillota bacterium | reverse complement strand
ATGGCATCTTGTCCTGCCACTAGAGCACTCTCCTATTTATTATACTGCAATTCCGAATTTGCCATGATGCGCCAGCAAGAAGATTTGAAGTCCGATATCGTGGCTTGCTGATACCATGCTACCCGGTAAGCCCTACGAAGATCCTGTTGAAATTCCCCATTCTTGCCCCCTGCGTAAGTGCCACGATATTTGGCTAGAGGAGACGACCTCGCATCTCACTCGTTTTAACGCCTTGGCCACGAAACCCTGGCCTCGGCCATTGCTGCCGGTTGGACATCTTCGCCAATTTCGCATGGAAGTGCAAGTCCAGACACATACTAGCGTCCATCACATCTTGGTCGAAGCGAGGTAGGCGCGTATATGTCGAGAGTCTTGGCTTTAGCTAAACCCCTTCATCCCAAGTCCTGGGTCGTTTGGGCAGCAGGGATACTCATGCTGCCCCTGATATCCGGTTGCGGCAGCCACTACGTGTTGCTCCATCCCGAAGGCCCCGTTGCTCGCCGGGAATTGGATCTCATCATCTTCTCTTCCGTAGCCATGGCCATCGTCGTCGGCTTGGTCATTGTGCTGTTTTTGATTACGGTAATCCGCTATCGCGATCGGCCCCATAATCCGCACCCTTACACGCCGGATTGGCGCGATCACCGCCTCTTGGAACTGCTCTGGCTTATCATTCCTGCGGTGATCTTAGCTATCATCGCCATACCCACGGTGCGCACCACTTACGCCTTAGCCAAGCTGCCGCCCGATCCTCATCCCTTGGTAATTGACGTGACCTCGCTTAACTGGAAGTGGATGTTTGAGTATCCCGCCCAACACATTGCCACGGTCAACTATTTGGAGATCCCGACCAAGAAGCCCGTGCTCTTCGAACTGACGGCCAACTCACCGATGAACACGTTTTGGATCCCGCAGTTGGGAGGCATGGAGTATACCATGGGTGGCCGAGTGCTTCCTCTCTGGCTTGAAGCGAGCCGACCCGGGCTCTACTGGGGAAGAAGCGGCCAGTTTTCTGGCCGGGACTTCGAAAAGATGCTTTTTTACACGAGGGCCGTGCCCAAGGCCAAGTTTGCCGCCTGGGTCTCTCAGATGCATCGAACGAAACCGCCCATGACCATGGCCGACTATCACCGCCTGTTGCACTTCAGCACGACGGGAGTCCAAGAATACTCCAGGTATCCCTCCTCAAGCTTTCCCCGGGTCACCCACGGATTTACTTTAGTGGGCGGCATGTATCCGGTTATGTCTAATCATCCTCAAAAAAATGGCTCGAACCACATCGCAATGCCGATGAAGAAAGGATGACGTAAGCATGTCATTTATGGCCGTCTATCTCTTCTATCTCTATATGGTGCATACCCTATTTCCGGCAAATGTGCGAAAACCCACCGAGCTCGGTGCCGATGTCATGATTATCGGCACGGGGGTCATCATTTTCGGCGTGCTCACGCGCTATAAGAAGTGGCGTTGGCTCTGGCGTGAATGGCTCACGACGGTGGACCATAAGAAGATTGGCGTACTCTACCTCATCTCGGCCTTGGCCATGCTTTTTCGGGGCGGCGTGGATGCGCTCATGATGCGCACCAACTTAGCCTTGCCCCATGTGCAGCCGATTGGACCCACCGAGTACAACGAAGTCTTTACCACCCACGGCACGATCATGATCTTCTTCATGGCCATGCCTTTCATCTTCGCCCTGTTTAACGCGGTCGTGCCGCTCATGATTGGGGCCCGCGACGTCGCCTTCCCCCGCCTGAATGCCATGAGCTACTGGCTCTTTGCCTTTGGCGCGCTGCTCCTCAATATTTCGTTCGTGCTGGGAGGCTCCCCCGATGCCGGCTGGACTGCCTATGCCCCCTTTACCGAGAAAGCCTTCACCCCGGGGGTCGGTGAAAACTATTACTTTATGTCGCTCTTAATCGCGGGCATCGGCACCACCATGACGGGGATCAATTTCCTGGTCACGATTCTTCGCATGCGCGCACCGGGCATGACCTTCATGCGCATGCCGCTTTTCATCTGGTCGGCTTTGACGACGTCCGCGCTCATTATCTTCGCCTTTCCTCCTCTCACCGTGGCCTTGGCCCTAAGCTTGATCGATCGCCTGTTCCAGTCATCGTTCTTCACGCTGGGCCACGGCGGCATGTCCATGATGTATGTCAATCTCTTCTGGCTGTTCGGACATCCTGAGGTCTACATTGTGGTCCTGCCCGCCTTTGGTATCTTCTCCGAGGTCGTGGCCACGTTTTCCGGTAAACCCCTCTTTGGCTATACGGCGATGACGCTTTCCATCGTGGCGATTATGTTCTTGGCCTACGGCACCTGGGTCCATCACTTCTTCACTATGGGCGCAGGCCCCAGTGTCAATATCTTCTTCGGCCTCTCCACCATGCTCATTGCCATTCCGACGGGGATAAAGATCTTCAACTGGATCTTTACCATGTGGGGAGGACGCATTCGCATGACCGTGGCCATGCTCTACCAACTCGCCTTTATTCCGACGTTTGCCATTGGCGGTGCCACCGGGGTCATGTTTGCCGTGGTGCCCGCAGACTACCAGTTCCACAATGGCTACTTCCTGATAGCCCACTTTCATAATGTGCTCATCGGCGGAACCCTCTTTGGCCTCCTTTCGGGACTGCACTATTGGTGGCCGAAGATGTTTGGCTTTTCTCTCAATGAGCGTCAAGGCAAGTTCGCCTTCTGGCTGTTTTTCATTGGCTTTTGGGTCACCTTCGTGCCTCAGTACATGCTGGGCTTCGAGGGGATGACACGGCGCCTTTACACCTATCCCTCCGGCTTCGGTTGGCATGAACTCAACGTGATTTCGACTTTGGGCGCATTTACGATGGGAGCCGGCTTCGTTGTCTTGGTCTACGACATTGTCTGGAGTCTCTTTAAAAGTCCGCGCGATGCCACGGGCGATCCGTGGAATGGCCGAACTTTGGAGTGGGCGCTGCCCTCGCCCGCGCCCGAGTACAACTTTGCCCGGATTCCCGTCGTGACCAGCCGCGATATGTTTTGGACGATGAAGCGCCAAGGCACGACGATTAAAGATCAGCTTACTTCGGATGACATCCGCGAACTTGAGCTTCCTAAGAACTCGCCAGTCCCGTTTGCCCTGGGATTTGCCTTCTTTATCTTCGGCTTTGGCATGGTCTTTACCTGGTGGCCGATCGCCCTCTTGGGCGTGCTTGGCGTCATCGCCACCTTAATCTTTACGGGATTTGACTACGATGAGCACAAACACATCTCAGCCGATGAGATTCGGCACATTGAACGGTCATTAGGGAGGTTACAGGGATGAATATTCCCGTTAATCCGCCAAAGGTGGAGTCTCCCCACCTGCCGCTAGAGTTTTCGGTCAAGCAAGAAAGCATCAAGATTACCGGGTTTTGGATGTTTCTGGTCTCCGACATGCTGATCTTTGCCAGTCTTTTTTCCGTCTTTGCCGTCTATCGCAGTCACATCGTCTTTGGGCCCACCCCCAATCAAATCTTTCACTATGCGCCCACGTTGCTAGAAACGCTCTTGCTCTTGACCAGCAGCTTCACCGTGGGCATGGCCATTTACGCCATGCGCAATGATAGGCAAAAGGCGATGATGACCTGGCTTGTCGTCACCTTGATGATGGGCGCCGCGTTTGTCACCACCGAGATTCATGAGTTTGTCGGCGATGTGAGTCACGGCATTACCTGGCACGTCAGCAGCTTTCTCTCCGGCTTCTTCATTTTAGTTGGGACCCATGGAGCCCACGTGAGCTTCGGCATCGTCTGGGCCGTGACCCTGCTGTTTCAGCTGTCGCGACGAGGACTCACCCCAGTTACGACCAGAAAGCTCTACACCTTCTCCCTCTACTGGCACTTTTTAGACATCGTCTGGGTTTTTATCTTTACCTTTGTCTACCTGTACGGCAAGATTACCTAACTCTCGGAGGTGTGAAGTATGGCTAGCGACACCACAGAAGGTATTTGGGATGAAGAGCGGGGAGAGCCCGGGTTCGCCTTTATTCAACCTCGCTTTCAAGAAGAGAAGTTCCCTACCCCACAGGTTGTAGGCTACATTCTCTCTCTCGTCTTAACATTTGCTTCGTTTATTCTGGTGGAGGATCGGGCTCTTCCCGCAAGTGCCCTCTTGGTGACGATCTTGGGACTTGCGGTCATTCAAGCTGCACTGCAGCTTGGCATCTTCATGCACCTTAGAGAGAGCCGAGGGCCTGCCTGGCAAGTTATCCCTCTCTTTCTTGGGTTTCTCATTGCCGGTGGACTCATTGGCATGTCGATCTGGATCATGATGTTTAAGTGGGGAGGGTATTGACCTGGCCCGATATGACAAGGAAGAATGTCGATTGTGTTGAAATTGCACAGTGCTCACCGAGCCATCACATCACAGCACCTCACAAAAATCTTTGGTAAAGTGCTCGATGCCCCTCCGCTACAGAGTGCCATCTCCAGCGAGACAGATCTCTAGGTGGAGCGGTACAATTCACCAATTGTCGCAGAGAATCTTCTATCGATCCAACGTCAGCAGGGTTTTCGATCCAAGTAACTCCCAAGTCTCCATGGTCTCGAATCCACCCAGTTCTCGTCGCCGCAATTGGAAGCCCTGCACAATACGCGTCTAGGGTTGCAATGCCGAATCCTTCGTAGTGTGCAGCTTGAACGTATCCACTGGCTCCTCTATACCAACGGACTAACTCTTCATCTGGAGCATATCCTATCGCCCTTACACGCCTCGTTAGATCTTGCTCTCCAATCTCTGCGAAGAGCGTTCGAGTCTTCCATCCGTCCATACCAACTAGAACCAGGTCGTACGGGAAGTCCTTCCGCTCTATCGTTATTTTGTAAGCTTGGAGAAGCGTTGATAGATTTTTTCTAGGTTCATGAGTTCCAACATGAAGTAGGTAAGGTCTCCCTATATTCCGACATCCAGCAGTTGCTGCCTCGATCGATTCAGCAAACCTTGACCCCATCGGAACTATTTCGGTCTTGTGGAAGAATTCCGGAAAGTAGTCAGCTAGGTCTTCCTGAACACATGCTGAAGGCACGATAATAATGTCGGCTTTGCGAACACTCAGAGGTACCATCCGCTTCAAATAACTTTCAACCTGTGGATCCAGCCACTCAGGATTTTTAATAAAACCAGCATCGTGGATTGTAACTATCTTGCGAAAATTACCCCACATTGGAATAGAATAAGCGGGACCATGAAAAACCTTAACCTTCCTTTTCATGGCAGCTAGCGGTAGAACACTTTGCTGCCACGGTATGCTTCGGGCCCAGGGTCTTAGTGTCTGAGTTTGAATAGTGCTAATGGGCCGGTCTGTGAAAAACACTGTATCCTCGTTGAATCGTAACAAGTAGTCGACTAATTGACTTACATACAACGGGACTCCAGTTGTTCTTTCGCTGTTCGCCAAAATTCGCACATCTAATCCTACCCTAAACCCGTTCATGGCGTACCTTCTTCGGATGTCTCCAGGGCTTGGCAATCATTAGGGTGTTGGACCACACCTGCCCTATTGTCGCCGCCAAAGGGCCTAAATCTAATACCTCGCTCCCCTCTCTAATCGCTACTTTTATCACCCTGCTTTGCTTCGAGATGTATACTGGCACCATGTAGCGGTCAATAGTATTCGACCACGAAAAACCTGTTGCGTATTCAACAGCGTTAACAGACAGTCTCTTTAACACGTCTGCCTGCAAGGTGTCCATAATTGTGGAGGCAAGACCGTGACTGTCAAGATGCTCATCCACCTTGACGACCGCTGAATCTGGAACTTCAGAAAACGCGCCAACGTCCGTCACAATGGTCGGACGTCCTTGGGACAATGCGTGGGCCATACTGCCGGAAGATTCGCCCATATATGGCGAGCGCAAGTTCAACACTAAAGAAACCTCCGTGAACAGGTTCGCAAATTGTTCCGGTTCGGCGTAGCCCACAACATCTATTCGATCGGCTAGGTTAAGTTTCTGAACGGTCAAATTAAACTCCGCTTCGATCGACGGATCCATCGCGCCGACAAACAACAACCTAACGTCGGCAAAATCGCGGCACGATGCAACCAGTTTAAACGCTTCTAGTATTAATAGAGGCTGCTTGGTGGCTGCAATGTGTCCAAACACCCCAATCACCCTAAAACCGTTAACCTCCGATATAGGCGTCGTACTTGGTTCTGGAAACGCATGAGGAATTACGTGAATGGGAGCCGACAGAGCGGTTACCTGCTTCATTAACTGCGTCCGAGCCCAACCACTGTGCACAATGACCTGTTCGGCAGATCTGGCTGGCCGACAGTTTACCATAAACTTATCGTTTGATGGAGAGATCACAGCTCTAAGAACATTTTCAGCGTACTCTCGCCCAGACGATCCGTGACAGTACTCCATCTCCTCAATATACCTGTTCGGGTCCTTGCGAGTCACAATGGAGTTGTGATACCAGTATCCATGCAGGAAGAGATCGTGAAATTCCACTATTCCTGGGAATTGTTCGAACAGGGGCCACATGAAATCATGATATTCGCTGTTTCCAAGCTCATAAATGACCGTGTCGACGTTCTCAATATCCATAACATTTTTAGGACCAATACGCTTTACCGTGAAAAAATGTTCCATCTGGTTCGACAACTGATGTGCGTAATCTGCTATTCCTGTCCTTTCTGGTGGCCACGGAGATACGATTCCCACGGAAAAGCTTTCTGTCTCCGTACTTGGTCGCACTAGGGTAGCATAC
>JAKADW010000116.1 GCA_021820165.1 Bacillota bacterium | reverse complement strand
TGAGTTCCACGAAATTACCAAGGATGCGGTTACGGATGCCATTCGTCATGCCCGCCCCATAAACACCCATCTGGTCGATGCGCAGCAAGCTCGGCGGGTGTTGGATCGGGTTGTGGGGTATCAGTTATCCCCGCTCCTTTGGCGAAAAGTCCGACCGGGTCTCTCGGCCGGGCGGGTACAGTCTGCCGCTTTGAAGCTCATCGTTGACCGGGAGCGGGAGATTGACGCGTTTAAGCCGGAAGAATATTACACGCTTCGCCTGACAACCGAGGGGAGTCCCCCGTTTGTTGCCGAGTACGCGGGCCCACTGGGCGAAAAGGGCCGGGTCAGCCAGCACGAGGCTGACGAGGTGGTCAAGATGGTGGAGGCGGCCGGACAAGCGCGAGTCGTGTCGGTTAAAACGCGTGAGCGTCGCCGATTCCCCGCCAATCCGTTTACCACCTCGACGTTGCAGCAGGAAGCGTCGCGCCGATTGGGATTTTCGGTGAAACGGACCATGAGTTTAGCCCAACAGCTCTATGAAGGGTTGGAGGTCAAGGGCGAGGGAACGGTGGGGCTGGTCACTTACATTCGCACCGACTCCACGCGGGTGGCTGAAGTGGCCGTTGAGGAAGCCCGCACCTATATAGAAACCACCTTTGGTGCTCCCTACTGGAAAGGAAGCGGACCGGCTAAACGTCAGGAAAAGGAAAAGCCCGGGGTTCAAGGTGCCCACGAAGCCATCCGTCCTACGGCGGTTATGCGCCATCCCGATCTCCTCAAAGGCTCCCTACACCGTGACCAGTTGCGTCTGTACCGGCTCATTTGGGAACGCTTCGTGGCCAGCCAAATGGCGCCCATGGTGTACGACGCCACCACCATTGAGGTGGAGGCTGGTTCCCAGACCTTTCGGGCCCACGGGGCCGTGGTGAAGTTTCCCGGTTTTACCACCCTCTATCAGGAAACGCGGGAAGAGGGCGAGGAGGAGGAAGGCCGCGGCCCGCTGCCGCTGTTGGTAGAAAACCAAAGCCTGCCCGTTTCAGCGGTCGAACCCAGTCAACACTTTACCGAGCCACCCCCCCGATTTAGCGAGGCAAGCCTAGTGAAGACCTTGGAAGAACTGGGGGTGGGGCGCCCATCCACTTATGCGCCGATTATTGATACCTTGTTGCAGCGGGACTATGTTCGGCGCGATCAGAAGCGCTTAATGCCGACCGAACTCGGAGGTGTGGTGGTTGACCTCCTGCAAAATTACTTCCCGGAAATCGTTGACATCTCCTTTACGGCGGCGATTGAAGATCAATTGGACCGGGTTGAGGATGCTGAGACCGAGTGGCGCCGGGTGCTGAGCGATTTTTATGGCCCGTTTCGCGAGGAATTGGCCCGTGCGGATGAGGACATCGAAAAGGTGGAACTGGCCTCTGAGGTGACGGACGAGGTCTGCCAGGTCTGCGGCAAGCCGATGGTGGTAAAATATGGCCGATTCGGAAAGTTCTTGGCCTGTTCTGGCTACCCGGAATGTACCAATACCCAGCCATTGGTTGAAAAAACGGGCGGTGTGTGCCCGAAATGCGGCGCCGATTTGGTGGTTCGACGCTCGAAGCGGGGCCGGACATTTTACGGATGCCGGGCCTATCCCGACTGTGACTTCGTTACTTGGTGGCGCCCGACGGAAAAGTCCTGCCCACGATGTGGAGCCTCAATGGCTTTTCGTCGTAAAGGGCGACAAGATACTTTGGTGTGTCTTAAGGAGGGGTGTGGCTTTGAAGAAGAAGCGCAATAATCGCGTGACCGTGGTGGGCGGCGGTCTTGCCGGCTCAGAGGCCGCCTATCAACTCGCCAAGCGGGGGATAGAGGTCGATCTCTATGAGATGCGTCCCGTTTCGATGACGCCGGCGCATCATACCGGGCGGTTTGCGGAATTGGTGTGCTCCAACTCGTTTGGCGGGGACCAAGGGCTGTCCCCAGCGGCCTTGCTAAAAGCGGAAATGCGTCTTTTCGATTCACTGATTTTGAAAGCTGGCGCCATAGCCCGGGTGGATGCGGGTTCGGCCCTGGCCGTAGATCGGGACGTGTTTAGCGCCCATGTGACCGAGGTGATTGAAAACCACCCGTCCATCGCCATTCACCGCCAGGTGGTGGAACGGGTACCAGAAGGTCCCACCATCATTGCCACCGGGCCCCTCACCCATGAATCACTAAGCGAAAGTCTGGTGGACACCCTCGGGGATAATCCGTTGTCCTTTTTCGATGCCGCGGCACCCATCGTGTTTGGGGATTCAATTGATATGGAGCGGGCGTTCATGGGATCGCGCGAAGGCAGTGAGGATTATATTAATTGCCCCTTAACCAAGGAGGAGTACAACGCCTTTTTCGAGGCCTTGGTGTCGGCCGAACAGCACGAACGGCATGACTTTGAGGATGCCAGCTTTTTTGAGGGATGCCTTCCCATCGAGGAGTTGGCACGCCGAGGGCGGCGCACGCCGCTCTTTGGGCCCATGAAGCCGACCGGGCTTTCCAATCCGCTGGAGGGTGGTCGGCGGCCCTATGCGGTGGTGCAAATGAGACGCGACAACGCGGCCGGATCCCTCTGGAGCTTGGTGGGATTTCAGACTAATCTCCGCTGGGGTGAGCAGAAACGGGTGTTTTCCATGATTCCCGCCCTCCATCGCGCGGAATATGCGCGTTACGGGGTGATGCATCGAAACACGTATCTCAAGAGCCCCAAGACATTGGAAGCGAGTCTCAATACTCGCATCCGGCCGGATTTATGGCTAGCGGGGCAAATGATTGGGGTCGAGGGCTACGTCGAGTCAGCCGCCTCGGGCATTTTGGCGGCCGTTAATGCGGCCCGTCATCTTGAAGGGCAAGCGCCGCTGTTTCTGCCTCGAGAAACCATGATGGGGGCGCTCTTCTATTATGTCTCGCATGCCGATCCCGAGACCTTTCAGCCCATGAACGCCACGTTTGGTCTCTTGGAGTTGCCCGATGACGTGCGCGCCCTGAAAGACAAACGCGAGCGTCGGCAGTGGATGAGAGATCGGGCGCTCCAGATGATGGAGGCGACGCTTGGCGTCGACGAGACGCGTTATGCCTAAAAGCGATCATCCGTGGGTCCAGGCGTATCTCCAATATTTAAGCTCGGTCGACGATGTCTCGAATCATACGCTCCGCGCCTACGAAAGCGATATTGTCCAATTGCTGACATTCGCGGGTCCCCCCGAAAGGATCGATGCCCGGGCCATTCGACGCCACCTGGCCCACTTAGGGGAAGAGGGCGTATCGGCGCGCAGCGTGGCGCGGAAACTGGCCGTGGTGCGAAGCTTCTTTCGCTGGTTGGAGCGCGAGGGATACCTGGCCGAAAATCCCGCCAAAAGGGTATTGGCTCCCCGATTTCGGCGGAGCTTGCCGCGCGTGTTGACGGTGGACGAGATGCAGCAATTTATTGAGGCGGCGATGAACGACACTGGCGCCTTGGCCCTTCGCAACTGGGCTTTGGTGGAGCTGATGTATGGGGGAGGACTTCGTAGCCAGGAGGCCGTTGACCTGGACGTGCTGGATGTGAACCTCGGTTCTCGCTTGGTGCGAGCGCTAGGCAAGGGGAAAAAGGAGCGCATCGTCCCCATCGGGCAGCATGCGGTCCGTGCGCTTACTCGTTATTTGCAGGAGGGCCGGCCGGAGCTTCTCTCGTCAAGCCGTCAACAGGCGTTGTTCGTCAACGCCCGCGGGGGACGGCTGACGACCCGCAGCGTTCGGCGCATCGTCAAGGCCGTGTTGATGAAGTCAGCCCTTCATCGCAATATTAGTCCCCATTGGCTTCGTCATTCCTATGCCACCCACATGTTGATGGGAGGGGCGGATTTGCGCGTGGTTCAGGAGCTATTAGGGCATGAATCGCTGCGGACGACGCAGATTTACACCTATGTGTCTCAGGAGCAATTGGGCCGCATCTATCAGAATGCCCATCCTAGGGCATAAAATGGAAGACGGGGGGATGAGGGTGGCGGAATTTCATGGGACCACCATTTTAGCTGTGGTCAAAAACGGCCAAGCGGTCCTTGGTGGAGATGGCCAAGTGACGTTCGGGCAGAACACCATTATGAAACATACGGCCAGAAAAGTGCGCCGGTTGTACCACGGTCAAGTGCTGGCTGGATTCGCGGGCGCCGTGGCAGATGCTTTGACGCTGTTCGAGCGCTTTGAGGGCAAGTTGGAGGAGCATCATGGCAATCTGCCCCGTGCGGCAGTGGCCCTATCGCGGGAATGGCGCACCGATCGGATGCTGGGCAAGTTGGAGGCGCTCTTGTTGGTCGCGGATCGGGAGAATCTGTTTCTCCTGTCCGGCACCGGAGAAGTGATTGAGCCGGACGATGGCATCGCAGCAGTGGGTTCCGGTGGCAGCTACGCCTTGGCGGCTGCGAGGGCGTTGGTATCGGTGGATAGTGGGCTTCAGCCCGGTGAATTGGTTCGCCGTTCATTGGATATTGCCGCCGACATCTGCATCTACACGAACCACAACTTGACCATTGAAACCTTGGAATAGGAGGCGCACATGGACGAATCGCAGTTAACCCCAGCCCGTATCGTCGAGGAACTGGATCGATATATTGTCGGACAAAAGGAGGCCAAGCGAGCGGTGGCGATCGCGCTCCGCCATCGCTGGAGGCGAAGTCGTTTGGACCCGGAACTGCAAGAGGAGATTACCCCAAAGAATATCTTGATGATTGGCCCGACCGGCGTGGGTAAGACAGAGGTTGCGCGCCGCTTGGCGCGGCTTTTGCGGGTCCCCTTCATCAAGATTGAGGCCACCAAATTCACGGAGGTCGGCTATGTAGGCCGGGACGTGGATGCCATGGTGCGTGACTTGGTTGAGACGGCTATTCGCATGGTCAAGGAGGAAAAGAGCCAACAGGTTAAGGAACGGGCCGAGCGCATGGCCGAAGACCGGATTGTGGAGGTCATGGCTCCCTTTCCAGAAGATCAAGGTGGGGGCATGAAGAATCCCTTCGAAATGTTTTTCGGCGGGACCTCCAACCCCAACACATCCCGTCCAGTGGATGTGGAGGAGCGTCGACGGATTGAGGAGGATCGCCGCCGCATCCGTGAGAAGTTGCGATTGAAGGCGATGGAGCACGAAGTCATTGAAGTCGAGGTTGAGGACGCGGGTCCCGCCCTGCCGATGATGAACAACATGCCCGGGATGGAGAATCAGATGAACCTCGGGGAGATGTTTCAGGGGCTCCTGCCGAAACGTACCAAGCGCCGCAAAATGACGGTGGCCGAAGCCCGCCGGGTGTTAACCCAGGAAGAGGCGGACAAATTGATTGACAAGGATGCTGTCACCTCGGACGCCATTTGGCGGGCAGAACAGCAAGGCATTATCTTCATTGACGAGTTCGACAAAATTGCCGGAGGAAATGAGGGCCGGGGACCGGACGTATCGCGGGAAGGGGTGCAGCGAGACATTCTGCCAATCGTCGAAGGTTCGACGGTGCAGACCAAATATGGGCCCGTGAAGACGGACCATATGCTGTTTATTGCCGCTGGGGCTTTTCATGTCTCCAAGCCCAGCGACTTAATCCCCGAACTTCAAGGGCGATTTCCCATCCGGGTGGAGTTTGAGGCGCTGACCGAGGACGATTTCTATCGCATTCTGACCGAGCCCAAGCATTCCTTGGTGTTTCAATATCAAGCGCTCTTGGGGGCCGAGGGCGTGGACGTGAAATTTGAAGAAAGCGGCCTTCGCCGAATGGCCCACTATGCCTTTCAGGTCAATCGGGATAGTGAAAACATAGGGGCCCGCCGTCTCCATACGATATTGGAAAAGGTGCTGGAAGAATTAAGCTTTAGTGCTCCGGAGCTGACCGGGCAGACCATTCCCATCACCGACAATTATGTGGACGAACGGCTCCGTGGAATCGCCGACAACATTGACATCAATAGATATATACTCTGAATTTTTGTGTTCGTCATGACCTTTATCCCATTTCCATGCTATAATAGTGCGGAAGTTTGATAGGTCATGTTGAATTAAGGGAGACGATGTCGTGGAAAAACTTCTCGACAAGACTCGGCGTATTAACCGACTCTTGCAACGGTCCGCCGGTCATCCGGTGAACTTTGAGGAAATGGCCAAGATTTTGAGCGAGCTCATCCAAGCCAACGTGTACGTGGTGAGCCGTCGCGGGAAAATTCTTGGGTATTCACTGCTAGACTCATTTGAGTGTGACATCATGGTGCGCGAAGTGTTGACCCCTGAAGTGTTTCCTCAGAGCTACAACCAGGGGCTTTTGAAGGTGGACGAAACCCATCCCAATATTTCGCAGGAAAAGCGTCAGTGTGTCTTTTTCCATGACAAGCCGTGCATCTATGAGAACAAGATTACCACCATTGTGCCGGTGAACGGCGGTGGGGACCGCCTAGGGACGTTGGTCATCTCTCGCTTTGGACGCGAGTTTGACGACGAGGACTTAATTTTGGCGGAGTACGGCGCCACCGTGGTGGCCATGGAGATTCTCCGCTCCAAGTCGGATGAGTTGGAGATGGAAGCGCGCAAGAAGGCGGCGGTAAAGGTCGCCATTGACACGCTCTCCTACTCGGAGTTGGAAGCCGTGCAGCACATTTTTGAGGAGCTCGGCGGTCCCGAAGGCTTGTTGGTGGCCTCCAAGATTGCGGACCGGGTCGGCATCACCCGTTCCGTCATTGTGAACGCGCTCCGGAAATTTGAGTCGGCCGGCGTGATTGAGTCGCGCTCGCTCGGCATGAAGGGC
>JAKADW010000115.1 GCA_021820165.1 Bacillota bacterium | reverse complement strand
GGTTCTCAAAGCTGTGTCCGCCAATCCCTTCCGCGCTCCATGAGTGGACGTGAAGTACTCCAATACGGTCAGCCCTTCACGGAAGTTCGCCCGAATCGGCAGCTCGATAATACGACCCGAAGGGTCCGCCATTAATCCGCGCATACCAGCTAACTGCGATATCTGCTGAACGTTACCACGAGCACCAGACGCCACCATCATGTAGACCGAGTTGGTCGGATCCATTTTCTCCATTAAGGCTTGCGTAACCCGCTCTTTAGCTCGGGTCCAGATCTCGATGACGCGTTCATACCGCTCATCAGCCGTGATAAGACCGCGGCGGTACTGGCGAGCCAGTTGGATGACTTCATCCTCGGCTTCCTGGAGGATCGCCCGTTTGGCTTCGGGAATATGAATGTCAGACACCGCGATCGTGACCCCGGCTCGCGTCGCGAAGGCAAAGCCTAGCGCCTTGATTCGGTCTAACACTTCTGCTGTAATCTGATTCCCAAACATCCGAAATGTATCGGCCACGATGACCGCCAAGATCTTACGGTCTACCACCTTGTCGATGAAGCGCAGTTCTTTCGGCAACGCGTCGTTAAACAGGAATCGGCCCAGCGTGGAGGTCCTGCGCTCGCCGTCATAGCGCATCGTCACTTTGGCATGCAGGTCCAGCACCCCAGCATGATACGCGAGCTCGCCTTCTTTCAGATCGCTCAAAAACATGCCTTCGCCCTTCACCTTTTCTAGCTCCATGGTGAGGTAGTACGAACCAATAACCATGTCCTGGGTCGGTGTGACCACGGGACGACCGTCTTTCGGGTTCAGAATATTTTGCGACGATAACATCAAAACCCGGGCCTCAGATTGCGCTTCTGCAGACAACGGTACATGCACGGCCATCTGGTCCCCATCAAAGTCCGCATTATAGGCTGTACACACCAGCGGGTGGATCTGAATGGCGCGCCCTTCCACTAATACCGGTTCGAACGCTTGGATTCCCAATCGGTGCAAGGTAGGGGCTCGGTTTAGCAGAACGGGGTGTTCCCGAATAACATCCTCCAAAACATCCCACACCTCAGGCCGTACCCGTTCCACCATCCGCTTGGCGGACTTAATGTTATGCGCATAACCTTCATTAACAAGCTTTTTCATCACAAACGGCTTAAAAAGCTCCAGGGCCATTTCCTTAGGCAGTCCACACTGGTGCATTTTGAGCTTGGGCCCCACCACAATCACGGATCGGCCGGAATAATCCACGCGCTTTCCAAGAAGGTTTTGGCGGAATCGCCCCTGTTTGCCTTTGAGCATATCAGACAAAGACTTCAAGGGCCGATTGCCAGGCCCCGTTACGGGACGACCACGGCGGCCATTGTCGATCAAAGCGTCGACGGCTTCTTGTAGCATGCGCTTTTCGTTTCGCACAATAATGTCCGGCGCACCCAGGTCCAGTAGCCGCTTTAACCGATTATTGCGGTTGATCACCCTTCGGTACAGGTCATTCAGGTCGGAGGTCGCAAATCTACCCCCGTCGAGTTGCACCATCGGGCGCAAATCAGGCGGAATCACGGGAATGACATCGAGGATCATCCACTCCGGCCGATTTCCAGACAGCCGGAACGCTTCGACGACTTCCAATCGGCGAATGGCTCGAATCCGACGCTGGCCGCTCGAACTTGTCAGCTCCTCACGCAATTCCACAGCCAGGCTCTCGAGGTCAAGTTCCATTAAGAGTTCCTTGACCGCTTCCGCGCCCATTGCCGCGCGGAAGTGCACGCCATACTTTTCACGGTACTCACGATACTCCGATTCCACCAACAACTGCTTTTTCATCAACGGTGTGGTTCCCGGTTCGATCACCACATACGAAGCGAAGTACAAAACCTTCTCCAAGGCTCGAGGGGACATATCCAATATCAGCCCCATCCGCGATGGAATGCCTTTGAAATACCAAATATGCGATACCGGAGCGGCCAATTCAATATGACCCATCCGCTCCCTACGCACCTTAGAACGCGTGACTTCTACGCCACAGCGGTCACACACCACGCCTTTATAGCGCACACGCTTATACTTACCGCAGTGACACTCCCAGTCCTTTTGAGGTCCGAAGATTTTCTCACAAAAGAGCCCTTCACGCTCGGGTTTTAGTGTGCGATAGTTAATGGTTTCGGGCTTTTTCACTTCGCCCTTGGACCATTCCCGGATTTGCTCAGGTGACGCTAGGGCAATCCGCATCGAGTCAAAGTTATTGACATCCAGCATTCAACCAGTCCCCTCCCGGATTAGAACTCGTCTTCGTCTTCTTCTTCGACCTCAGAATCGGTGCTTTCCGAATCTTGGTCTTCCTGAGCCGTGTCTACCTGCGGTCCCTTGCGTAAAAAGGCATACGCGGTTTCCGCCTCACGATCGAAGTTCATCCCCGCACCCGGCTCAAATGATTCCGGCCGACCCCCCACGGAGTCCTCCATCAAGCGATGGAGATCTTGCCCCTCTGACTCCTCCGTGTTCTCGGGCAGTAACTCAAAGGGTCGCCCATCATTAACGGGTTCATCATCGAGCTCACGCAGCTCAATCTCTTCATCGAGCTCGTTAAGAATCTTCACGTCTAAACCAAGACTCTGAAGTTCCTTAATGAGGACCTTGAAGGATTCGGGCACCCCAGGTTCTGGGACATTTTCCCCTTTCACGATCGCTTCATACGTCTTCACGCGGCCTACAATGTCATCGGATTTTACGGTGAGCAACTCTTGGAGCGTGTAGGCGGCCCCATAAGCCTCTAGCGCCCAAACCTCCATCTCTCCAAAACGCTGCCCCCCGAACTGCGCCTTACCACCAAGCGGCTGTTGGGTGACCAACGAGTATGGGCCGGTGGAACGAGCATGGATCTTGTCATCCACCAAGTGCGCCAGTTTCAGCATGTACACAATCCCCACCGTAATTTCACGGTCAAACGACTCCCCGGTGCGGCCATCGTAAAGCACCGTCTTGCCGCTTTCCGGAAGATTGGCACGTCGCAACATCCCCAACATGTCCTTTTCTCTGGCGCCATCGAAGACCGGCGTCGCCACTTTAAGTCCCAAAGCCCGAGCTGCCCAACCCAGATGTGTTTCCAGCACCTGCCCAATATTCATGCGGCTAGGCACGCCCAGTGGGTTTAAGACAATCTCGACGGGGGTTCCATCGGGTAAGAACGGCATATCTTCCTCAGGGAGAATTCGCGAAATGACTCCCTTATTCCCATGACGTCCGGCCATCTTGTCGCCTTCGGAAATCTTTCGCTTTTGGGCGATATACACTTGCACCAACTGGTTGACGCCCGGCGACAATTCGTCGCCTTGTTCTCGCGTAAAGACCTTGACGTCCACAATAATCCCCGACTCCCCATGGGGTACTCGCAGCGAGGTGTCTCGGACTTCCCGCGCCTTTTCTCCAAAAATCGCCCGCAATAGACGTTCTTCCGCTGTTAGTTCGGTTTCGCCCTTCGGAGTAACCTTGCCCACCAAGATGTCGCCAGGACGGATCTCAGCTCCAATCCGGATAATTCCGCGGTCGTCAAGGTCTCGAAGCACCTCTTCCCCCACGTTGGGGATATCCCGGGTAATTTCTTCCGGACCCAACTTGGTGTCCCGCGCATCGCATTCATACTCTTCAATATGAATCGATGTAAACACGTCATCCTTCACCAACTTCTCGCTGAGCAAAATCGCATCTTCGTAGTTGTAACCTTCCCACGGCATGAAGGCCACCAATACATTGCGACCCAGCGCCAACTCTCCCTTATCGGTTGAGGGCCCATCGGCAATGACATCGCCAGCGCGAACCCGCTGTCCTTTACGAGCGATAGGCTTTTGATTGATGCAGGTGCCTTGGTTGGACCGGGTAAATTTGAGCAACTTGTGGGTCGAGATGGTATGGTCATCGTTCTTAATGACTATCTGGTCGGCTGCCACCCGATCGACAATCCCGTCTTTTCCCGCAATCGCCACCACCCCAGAATCCCGAGCCGCTTTGCCTTCCATACCAGTTCCTACCACAGGAGAATCGGTGACCAGAAGCGGCACCGCCTGGCGTTGCATGTTGGCCCCCATCAAGGCTCGGTTGGCGTCGTCGTGCTCCAAAAACGGAATTAACGCGGTCGCAATGGACACCACCTGTTTTGGAGACACATCCATGAAGTCCACTCGATTGGGGGTTTCCTCCAAAATTTCGTGACGCGACCGCACGGTCACTCGTTCAGCCAGAAAGTGCCCGTCTTCCGCCAATGGTTCGTTGGCCTGGGCGATAACGGTGTCATCTTCTTCATCGGCCGTCAGGTAGACAATATCCGCGGTGACCATCCCTTGTTCCTTGTCCACTCGCCGATACGGAGTTTCGATAAACCCAAATTCATTAATCCGGGCAAATGTCGACAAAGAACCAATCAGCCCGATGTTGGGGCCTTCAGGGGTTTCAATCGGGCACATCCGGCCATAATGGGAATGGTGCACGTCACGGACTTCGAATCCCGCACGTTCTCGCGACAGTCCCCCCGGTCCTAATGCTGAAAGTCGACGCTTGTGCGTAAGCTCGGCCAACGGATTGGTCTGGTCCATGAACTGAGACAACTGTGACGATCCAAAAAACTCTTTGACCGCTGCCACCACGGGGCGAATGTTAATCAGGGCTTGGGGCGTAATCGATTCCATATCTTGAATGGTCATCCGCTCCCGGACCACCCGTTCCATCCGGCTCAAACCCACTCGAAATTGATTCTGCAACAATTCTCCCACCGAACGCAGCCGCCGGTTCCCCAAGTGGTCAATGTCATCCGTGGTTCCAATGCGTTCAAAAAGTGTCATCATGTAGTTTAAACAGGCGACAATATCGTCGCGCGTAATGGTTTTGTTGCCGGTCTCAGGAAGACCGTTCGACACCACGAGGACCTGCTGTCCGTTGTGCAGTTCGACTAAGATTTGGTGGACATGGGCGGCATCGAGCATTTCTGCCGTGACGCGGTCGATGTGGTCCCCTTCCCGAACCAAAATCTCTCCAGTTTCCGGGTGCACTACAGTCTCTTTGGCAGTGGTTCCCACGACCCGGCGCCTCAACCCCAGCTTTTTATTGATCTTGTATCGACCAACGCCTGCAAGGTCGTAACGCTTGGGTTCGAAAAACAGCGACTGCAAGAGGCTCCGCGAACTCTCCACGGTAGGAGGTTCACCCGGGCGCAAGCGCCGATAAATTTCGATCAAGGCTTCTTCTTCATTTTTTGTGGTGTCTTTCTCTAACGTGGTACGAATTCGCGCGTCGTCCCCTAACATCTCGATAATTTGCGCATCCGTACCAAAGCCCAAAGCCCGCATTAAAATGGTTGCAGGCAATTTACGCGTCCGATCAATCCGCACCGATAGAACATCGTTGCTATCTGATTCAAATTCCAACCATGCTCCCCGATTAGGAATAATCGTGGCGAAAAAGAGAGGCTTGCCGGATGCGTCGAGCTGTTCACCAAAGTACACCCCAGGCGAGCGCACCAGTTGGCTCACGATGACCCGCTCGGCTCCATTAATAATAAATGTGCCCTTATCCGTCATAAGCGGAAAGTCGCCCATGAACACGTCTTGTTCCTTAACCTCTCCGGTTTCTTTGTTAATCAGCCGGACCCGCACATGTAAAGGGGCGGAATAGGTTACGTCGCGCGCCTTACACTCCTCAACGCTATATTTTTCGGGCTTCAGCGCATAGTCTACAAACTCGAGAATCAGGTTCCCCGTAAAGTCTTGAATCGGAGAAATATCCCGAAACATGTCTTTAAGACCCTCTCGCAAAAACCACTTGTAGGAGTTCTGCTGAATCTCGATGAGGTTCGGCATGGTCAAAACCTCGTTGATGCTAGCGAAACTCAGGCGTTCAGGACGCACACTCTCCAGGGGATACGCCATCCACTGTCAGCTCCTTGTTCTCCGATTTGGTTTCCTAAAAATGACATGGGATGAATTGGCTTATAAAATATGGCAAGTTTAAACAGTATCACAAGCCCACCCTCAGGTCAAGGGCAATCGCGACCTGAAGGAGGGCTTCTGTGTTACTGTCTAAGCCTTATTTCACTTGCGCCGTGGCGCCAGCTTCCTCAAGCTTAGCTTTTGCCGCTTCGGCATCCGCCTTAGCGATCTTTTCTTTAACAGGCTTGGGAGCTCCATCGACCAAAGCTTTGGCTTCGGTCAAAGATAGGCCCGTCAATTCACGTACGGCTTTAATGACTTGGACCTTCTTGTCGCCAGCGCCAGTTAAGATGACGTCAAACTCTGTCTGTTCAACCTCTTCCGCCGCACTCGCGCCACCTGCTGCCGCAGGAGCAGCTGCCGCCACGGCGACCGGGGCTGCCGCGGTCACGCCAAACTCCTCTTCCAATGCTTTAACCAACTGCGACAGTTCAAGCACGTTCATGCCCTTTACTAACTCAATAATTTCTTCGACCTTTGCCATCAATCTTCCTCCTCCGAGACCCTGGAAATTACGCCGGATTCTCTTGTTCTTTTTGGATGCGCACCTGGTCCAAGACCCGCGCTAAGTTGCCTAACGGAGCATTTAATACCCATGCCAGCTGTTGAATCGGGGCATTGAAGGTTCCCACCACTTTACTGAGGAGCACCTCACGACTGGGCAAATCTGAAAGTTCACGAACTCCTCGCGCATCGAAGGCTTGTTTGCCTAAGATGCCCGCTTTGATTTCAATCTTTCGCAGTTCCCGCGCTGCCTGCGACATCATCTTGGCAGGAGCTACGGGATCGTCGTACGAAAA
>JAKADW010000114.1 GCA_021820165.1 Bacillota bacterium | reverse complement strand
AAATCATTCGCGGTCCCAATGTCAAACGGACGACGATAGTCGAACTCCGTTCCCTGCGAAAAGTGGAAGACGCCTTCTTGATCAAGCGACGACGGTCCAGGCAACAAGTCCGCTAGCACCTCCATATCCATCACCGGCATTAAGGCAAAGTAGCGGATGTGCCGGGCCAAATATTGCGCCAGTTCTTCGTCGTTCACGGGTTCTTCCTGCGTGACACGAATGCGCACAATACGCCAGTGTCCCTGATCATCGCGCCGGAGAGAAACTTCCGTCTGGCGATCAACCAGCCCATCCTCTCCGCGATGCCACCCGTGTAAGGCTAATGTGACGGCCTCCGCTTGCTCCTCCTGCACCTCCGCCTCGAGGCGCCACAACTCACCGCGACCCGCCGCTTCCTGAACCTTGTCCCGAATGTAGTCCAAGATGTCGGCGGGCCGGGCATCTTCCATCAACATGTCGTAACCCGCAGCAAAATCGTCATTATTCAGGGCATTCATATAGGCCAAACCCACTTCGATGGGTGACAGGGGTTCTTGCTCCAAGAGATAGGAGCTGTCAATCCACGGCTGTACTTCGCGCCCACCGGCGAGCACCATCCACAACCCCACCCCGACCATGCCGTCGAACGGAAAGCGGTTATTCACCGCCGATTGCACCATCCCGACCAAGGTGATGAGGCTCAAGGCCTCATCCATGGTCAAGCTCTTCCAGGCCATTTCATCAAATACCTGATGCTGCTCCACATCGGTGATGAAATACGCTTCGCCTATCGCCCCGGCCGAGAAGCGCAATAGCCAAATCGCCTCGATCCCTTGATAGCTTCCACCCCAACGCATGCGCATCATGAGCGACGCGGCATGCAACCGGTACGGAGAGACCAAAATTTCCTCAATGTGGTCAGCGGGAGGATACCAGGAATAAGGAGACAGATACTTTAGCGCGTCAGGACCCAGTTCGCGGGCACGTTGAATCACCGACCGTCCCAATGCTTCCCGGTCGGGTCGGTCGTTGAGGGCAATTAAGAGACGACCAATGAGCGCCATCACCTCCGGCACATCCGGAAGTTCCTGTACGAGTCGAGCAACCTCGTCAGGGCTCAAAGTTCGCACGATTAAATCGGCGAGCTGATCCACCCCGCCCGGCACCCAGACAGCCTCTTTCATTGCATTGATGAAGGCGTCCCCGGTCAAACCCAACATCTGACCGAGAGACGCCAGCACCCGAAATTTGTTCTTGTCATCTTTGTCACGCGCCATGCCGAAGCCTCCCTGTGCCTCTCATGGTAACATGACACATCTAAATTCAACAGCCGAAGTGGAACCTACACGTCTAAGCGTTTTGCCCAGAGAACCCCGAACCCGATCGCCGCCAGGGCCCAACATCCGACCACCAAGAGTCCGATGCCAAGTGTCAGCCCTTTCATCCCCATCTGAAAGGCCAACGCTCCCGTCCAGTCTTCAATAAGCGCAATGTGGGTGGCGGGATCGATGACCGCAAGCGAGCCCGCACTCCGTGTTAACACACCGCTAATCACCAGCAGGGCGCCCGCGATGAAGGCCACAATCGTGGATCGGAAAGCCATGGAGAGCGCGACCATCATGGCGGTCAGCACACTGAGCGCCACCAAAGCCAGTCCCAATGCCGAAAGATCGTAGAGCCATTGCGGGATGATATGGAAGGCTTGAACGGGTACGGCAAGTTGCGGGGGTACGGTTCCCGGCCACGCCGTAAGGTGAATCCCCACTACATGTGGAACCATTGGGCTACCCAACCCGAACAGTAGGCTACCGAGGAGAAAGAAGACGACCGCCGAGGCAATGACAAATCCAAAGACAACCGTGAGCGATGCGCAAAGTTTAGCAAGATAGATTTTAGTCCGGACTGGGGCATGAAGAAGCAACCCGCCCCACGTGCCGGCCTCCACTTCTTGCGAGATCCGGTCAGCGCCGATGCCGACGGCAAGCAAGGCAAAGATCAAGAGGGCCGTCCCCCCAAAGATATCGCCCACCAGTCGATATCCGCTTTGTTTAGATGGGTTGTACTCGGTCATTCCATGGTCAATGAGATATTGTGCTGTGGCCACCTGTTCCAAGGCGCTGCCGCGGTTTTGCTTGGGCGTTTGCCGAAGGTTGGCCTTAAGTTCCTTCACTAGCTGCACTTCATTTTGAGCGCCATTTTGCTGCTGCATTTGCTGAAGGTTTTTCTCATCCGCCCGGAGTTGACTTTTTAGCGCCGACTTGTTGATTCCGGTGGCATGTTTGAGTGCCTGACGATCATGGTTCACTTGCTGACGCGCCATGGTAAGATTTTGGGCCATCATCTGCCGTTGAGAAGCTTGCCCGTGATAGACGAGGAAGCTTCCGCCCAACACAATAACCAAAAAGGCGATCCATAAAAGACGCCCGCGGTGAGCCATAAGCTTTTCGACCTCATTGCGATAGAGAGCCGCAAACATTCCCTTACGCTCCGACATCGGTCGTTCCCCCCTGTTGGTTCATGTGCTCTAAATATTGTGATTCCAGATTTTCCTTGTAGGGTCGCACCTCCAAAAGGTCAATGCTAGCCTCAACCAAGGCGCGAATGAGCCCCGATACATCAAGCGCTTCAGTGAGAGAAGTGACCACACGCCCGTCAGGCAGTACCTCTACAGGGTGTCCGTGGTCGGTAAGCCACGCCTGAAGTGCTGGACCGTCTTTGGCACCGAGATAGACTTTAGTAGCCACGACCTGTTGCCGGTCTTCAATTCCCACCACCTGCCCATGATTGATGAACACCATTCGGGAAGCTAATTGCTCGACTTCGGTAAGAATATGGCTCGACAACAGCATCGTCACGCCCGACGCTTGAAGTTTCATAAGATGAAGACGAAAGTCCCGCATGGCGGCGGGGTCAAGACCGTTCATTGGCTCGTCTAAAATCAGAATGTCCGGTTGTTGAAGCATGGCCAAGGCAAGCGCTAGGCGTTGACGCATGCCCAACGAGTAACCTTTCACTCGGCGGTTGCCGGCTTCTCGCAGCCCAACCTCCGCGAGGCGGCCTTGAATCGCCTCTTGACGGGTGGAGAGGCCCCGGAGCCTAAGCACCTGACGAAGGTTCTGTTCTCCGGTGAGGTAAGGGTAAAAATGCGACTCCTCAATGATAGCTCCCACGCCTTCGAGAGCCCCACGCGTGTCTTGGTGCACATCAATACCGTGAATACGAATCGTTCCGGAGGTCGGTTTGACCAGCCCCAGCAACATCCGAAGACTTGTCGTCTTGCCGGCTCCGTTGGGTCCAAGAAATCCACAAATTTCCCCCCGATGAACGGTAAACGATATGTCTTGGACTGCCTTGACCTTTCCATACTGCTTGGTCACGTGATCGAATTGAATCACCGGATCATCTTCTATAGCCATTTACGTTCCTCCTACCTGATTTCTTCTTCAATGGCCCCGGCTCGCGATGAAATCGTGTAGCACTCCATGCACCCCAGTACGATAGCGCTCCACGCCAGAACAAAAACCCTAAAATGAAGGTCAACAGCCATACGACAAGGGAACTCGTGCCTGGCGAGGACGCTCTCTCCGACATCGTCAGGAAAAACGTGGCCGTGAGCGCCGCCCAAAAGGCATAAACCCCATTCAACGCCCAGGCGAAGTAAAATGGATCCGCAAACCGTTCATAGGCGGCGCGCGTCCACCATCTCAGAGCCCATACCGTCAAAAGAGTCGCCCAGGTAGCATAACCAAAGAGGTCTATCCAGGATCCTGGGTGCCAGCTAGGAGTTAGGGATAGGGGTTCAAAATGCTGCACCCCACGATAGGCAATCACGAACCCTCGTGGTCCAGGTACGCCACTACCGTTTCCCCCGGTCAACGCTCTCGCCACAAACGCACTCACCGCCCCGAGAAGACTGGGGATTTCAGCCACGATCCACGCGGACAAGGCGAGATATATGAGATTCCCGACGACGCTAGATACAAAAAGCCCCGTGACGACCAGGGACAGCCTGGCCATCAAGATGAGTCCGAAACTCGTGACAACGCCGCCAAGTAGGATCGGCTGATGAAGGGAGACACTACCCAGTACAACGACGAGGGCCGCAACTATGCCACCGGCGAACACCGAAAGTCCACACCACCATAGTTTTGCGAGAAAGATGTGTTGCCGGGAGATTGGTCCCTCCAGGATGTAAGTGAGCCGGCCTCTTCCCCAATCATTCCAAAACACCACCAGGGCCAATAGCAGCGCAACCATCGCTTGCGCGGAAATATTGTCACCGGTATATTCACCGGCCAACGACACGGTGAAGGTAATGCCCACCAATTGTTTAGCAGAGTGACTTAACGCTTGCCACTGGATAATCCAGGGGATAACGGCGACGACGAACACCAGAATATAAGCCGCTCGGTTCACACGCCATTCCCGGAACCGGGCCGCTGTCGTCGGCCACCACCCATAGGCCGTCACATGACCACCTCCCCCACCCCAGACCGCCGGAGAACCGTGCGCCAGATAAACCACTCAGCCACGGCCAAGACAACGTACATCACTAGAGTACTTGCGTGAATGCCCTGCACGGACGACAGGGCCACTTCGATACCCAAGACAGTGATGAGTCCTGACACAGCCGCCATGATGGCGTACACCCCATTCCATAGCGACGGAAAGAGTAGCGGCTCAGCGATGTTCTCCAGAGACGCTCTCACCCACCAGCGGAAAGATAACCCGACCAATAATGCTCCCACTATGGCATAGACTGGGATGAATCCGAGGGCAAGCTCGGGAGAAAAGCTGTAGGCAAAGGGCGACAGGTGCTCGATAAGCGAGGCAATGATGGTAAGTAATGGAGCGCCCGGCGAAAGAGCATTACCGGCAACGAACACGCTACTCCCAACCACGAGAGGACCGGCGACCAGGACTCCCGCCCCAAGCAAAGCAAAAAGCAAGTTTCCCCCTAATACGGCGCCAGCAAACGATAAAATCGCAATGTCCAGGTGCCCCATCCCCATGAGGACCACGTAACGTGCAAATTCTCCCCAAGTGTGGTATCCCGAAATCCCCCCCGCCAACAGCAGTACCAAAAGCTCGAAGAGCCAGCCAGTGAAGACGGATCCTAGTAGAAATTCTAGTTTGACCTTCAAGAGCGCCGAACGCGACACCGGCCCGTCCAGCACGGCGCCCATGCGATCCCGGTCCCGCCAGAGACAGGCGAGTGCCGCCAATCCGGTTAAGACGTAATCCCAAGTGCGATAGGGGTCGTTCGGATACATCAGCCGTCGAAGTTCGCCATGGAGATACATCACTGAATTAGCATTCCAGGGATGAATGGCGCCATAGGTTTCGAGCGCCCACGGGGCCACTAACAGTAGCGGAACTACGATATACAGGAGGCGATTCACGCGCCATTCACGATAGCGAAGAGCCGGGTTAGAGGGATTCCCAGTGCAGTGATTCACGACTATAGCCCTCCTTCGCTAGAATGACCCGAAAAATCTCCGTCAAATCCAAGTCCACAGCCTCGATGCTCGAGGCTCCCGCCTGCTGAAGCTCGTGGACCATCGCGTCCACCGAACCTTGAACAGTGATTACGGCCGTCCGCCCGTGTCGCTCGTAACCTAAGATTCGCGCGTCCTGCAACAGAGCTTCGGGCCAGTCCTCCATGACTACCTGAAGTCGGTGAAGCGACCCCTTGAGCAAATCCAGCTCTTCGTGAACAATCATTCGTCCCCGATAGAGAAGCGACACCGAATCGGCCAACCGTTCAATGTCCTCGATATTGTGCGTGGCAATGACCAGCGTCGTGCCTTGAGCTGCCGCCATGTCGATAATAAATTGGAGGATTTGTCGCTTCACGACCACGTCCAGCCCGTTGGTGGGCTCATCCAGAAGCATGAGTTGGGGGTGTGATGCAATGGCGATTGCCAACTGCAGGCTAGTTTGTTGGCCGCTCGACAGGTGCCTTATGGCGGCGTCCAGTGGAATTTCCAAAGCCCTGAGCAAACGGTCACATAGGCCTTGATCCCAGTTTTGGTAGAGGAGGCTCACATAGCGAACCCATTCGGTCACCCGAAACCCTGGGATGAGAGGACGACCTGAGGCGACATAGTGAACAATTTGACGTATCTCTGCGCTGTCACGGGAGAGCTTCTGACCGAGCACCGCAATGTCGCCTTGGTCCGGCCACAGCACTCCCAACGCCAACCGCAAAAGAGTGGTTTTCCCGGCGCCATTGGCCCCAATCAGGCCATGCACCTGACCTCGCCGAACATGCCAACGAATATCAGACAGAGCGGGGAGTCCCCGAAAGGATTTAGAAACGTCTGTCATCGCCACTGCCATATCATTCATTTAGTAGTTCCCCTCCTCGCGTACGACGCCACCGTTCCTGACTCTCGCGAAACATCCGCAGCAATTCTTGTTCAGAAATTTGCAGGTGGTGTGCCTCAATAATCATTTGAGTCATCCGTTCTTTCATTGCCTGAACCCGTTCCTCGCGATCGGGTGGCGGACCGGGTGCCGCGACGAATGTCCCGCGACCGCGCAAGACTTCTATGACGCGGGATCGCTCCAATTCCTGATAGGCTTTGGCGACCGTATTGTGGTTCAAGGTCATAAGAGTGGCGAGCTCTCGGACTGAGGGCAGTTTGTCCCCACTTTGCAACGCCCCCCGAGCGACAGCCGACTTAATCCCGTCCACCACCTGCTGGTAGATGGGGGTAGACGACCGCGGATCGACTTGAAACCACATGATATCACCTCCGTCCCGCGTGTACCACCACGAGTGGTACACTAAAACC
>JAKADW010000113.1 GCA_021820165.1 Bacillota bacterium | reverse complement strand
GCGGCCAAACCGCCGTCCCCCGAGGAGCCGGAATATTCCTATCATGACGCCAGCGATAGAGCGCTTCCCCCCATCGAGCCTCTCATCTTGTCCGATGCCCGTTCGGGGATGACCCGCGACATTCCGCGCACTCATTACCAAATTCGGCTAGAGTCCCGCACGCCCCAAGCGTTTGTCGCCGCTGACCAGGAGCTGCTCTCCGCCTACACCTGGCACGTGTCCGCGCTCCTGGATCAGGTGGCCCTATATCATCAGGGGCTTGCCGCCGCCCGTTGGCGTGAGCGTCAAGAATTAGCAGCCGACTTGCACGATTCCGTGAGCCAGCGGCTCTTCTCCGCTCACCTACTGGCTCGCACCCTTCAAGGTCGTTTGCGAAACGACGTTGATGCGATCGCGCTCGTCTCCCTCCTCGAAGAACTCATACAGGAAAGCCAGCACGACATGAGGCGACTTGTCGACGCGCTACGTGCCAACCGCCAGCCTCTCGCTGACGCTATTCGCTACCGGCTTCAACGGCTAGTAGATGTCTTAGAGGTGCCTTTAGAGTGGGATCTTTCCGAGATTTCGGTAGGCCTGACCGGAGAAAGAGAGGAGGCGTTGTTGCACATGCTCGATGAAGCACTGCAAAATGCCTTGAAGCATGCAGCTGGCGCCCCCGTACAAGTGACACTGGAGGAACGTCCAGGGGGTGTGTGGCTAGAAGTCCGAGATTGGGGTCCAGGGTTTGACCCGGCCATCCACACACCCGGTCACCACGGGCTCCAAACGCTCACCGAACGGGCGAATTTACACCAGATGAGCCTGAGCATTGACACGACCATCGGTCATGGAACAGCCGTCCGCATCTTTGCTGCCGGCTCGACCGGATAACGGAGGCACCTATGACACGACCTATTCGCGTTGCCATCGTCGACGATCATCCCGTGGTCCGAGAAGGGCTTCGGGTATTTTTGGACGCCTTGGATGACATCGAAGTTACCTTAGAGGCAGAAAACGGCCCGAAGGCCCTCGACGCTCTCGCACGGCGCCCGGCCGATGTTCTCCTGCTCGATTTAAGCTTGGGTGCTAAACTCGACGGTCTGGCGCTCTTCGATCAGATCGCCCACGAATACCCCGCCATAAAAGTCATCATTCTCACCTCCTCCAGGGATCCCCAAGCGCTCACATATCTCCAATGGCATGGAGCGGCGGGATACCTCGATAAAACGGTAGGGCCTGATGACTTGTTGACGGCGATTCGCCAAGTGTCTCAGGGGCGAAAAATCTGGGACCCCATTCTCGACGATACGGCGCCCCCCCTAAAGGAGCCACTCACACCGCGGGAAGCGGAAGTGCTATCCTTGTTGGCCGAGGGGCTAGCCAATAAGGAAATCGCCGCTCGGCTTAACATTCGCGAAAAGACGGTTAAAGTCCATATTAGCCACATTTTGGCCAAACTCGCCGTGTACGATCGAACCCAAGCCGTCATTGCCGCGCATCAGCGTGGATTGGTGCGCCTATCCGCCCGGAGCTGAAGTTCCCGTGACACGTCCTCAAAAGAAACCCCCGCCCCTTCGGCCAACACCGCCAAGTGGTATACGAGGTCGGCCATCTCACCAATTAAGGCCTGGCGGGTACCGGAGCTTTCTTGGTCGCCATACCGAACGGCCGCCAACGCTACCTCGAGAGCCTCTTCCCCAACCTTTTGCGCCAGCCTGGGGATCCCCTCGGCCACGAGTCGTTGCGTGTAGGAATTTTGATCGGGTTCTCCTTGAAGGCGGGCTCTGACTCGCGCGGTGATAAATCGCATGGGGTCGATCACCGATCCCCGGCCATCCCCAAAGCAGGTGGCAGTGCCCCGGTGACACGCCGGACCTTCCGGCAGTACTTGGTAAAGCCAAGAATCTTCGTCGCAGTCTGAGGTCATGGATATGACCCTGAGCCGATTCCCAGACGTCTCCCCTTTTTGCCAAAGGGTTTGTCGTGACCGGCTGAAAAAGTGCGCCCATCCCGTGTCTCGGGTCAGTTGCAGTGCGTCCTCGTCGGCGTAGGCGACCATGAGGACGTCCCGGGTTTCAAGGTCTTGCACCACCACAGAAAACAACGTGCGACCCGCTTCAACGAGTTTCACGGACGGGATACCCCCTTTCGAAAAGCTCGCGTTTGACATCCCCGAGATGCATCCGACCTTCATGAAGGGTAGACGCCAACAAACAGGCCCGGTGCCCCTGATCCAGAAGACGGGCAATATCATCGATCTGACCCGCGCCCCCCGAGCAAATGATGGGCCTTTGAGTGACCTCGCGGGCGCGATTCAGCATCGGCAAGTCATAGCCTTGTTGCCGCCCATCCTGATCCATGCTCGTGATGAGAAACTCTCCGCACCCTGCCGTCTCGGACGTTCGTAACCAATCCGTGAGCTCCCAGCCGGCATCGACTCGGCCGCCGTGCGAATAAACCCGAAACTGTCCATCGACCCGCCGAGCATCCACGGCAACGACTACGCACTGGCTTCCCCATCGGCGAGCCACTGCTTCGATGATCTTGGGATCGGCGAGGGCATGCGAATTTAGCGACACTTTATCGGCTCCGGCTTCCAATACCGTCTCCACATCTCGCAGGGTACGAATGCCGCCCCCTACCGTGAGGGGAATAGCCAGCGACTTTCTCAGCCGGCGAATGAGGTCAGCTCGGGGTTGAGCCTGGTCTAGGGTGGCTTGGACGTCGAGCCAGACAATTTCGTCAGCGCCATCCCGGGCATAGCTCAGCGCACGTTCGACAGGGTCGCCCAGATCCCGGAGACCGAGAAAGTTCACCCCTTTCACGGTCTGGCCCCATCGCACATCAAGGCAGGCGATAAGCCGCGCCTTTAACATTCGCCTTCCCTTAGTGGCTCCAAGGGAATCACCTCCTCCATCCATGCCCGACCCACAACCACTCGGGAGAAGCCCAACTCTTGAAGCAGTCGCACATCGCTCCAACTTCTGATCCCGCCGCCAGCTCCGATCGCCCCGGGAGCTTCTGCCCAACGCTCCCAAAACGACCGATCAACGCCCGAGAGGACGCCATCGTGGCTCACGTCCGTCACTTGTGCGCGGTACCATCCCTCATCTCTCAATTGGCTCCAGAACTCATAGGCATCTAGGGGACCGGATGCTTCCCAGCCATCCACCTGGAGCGCTCCGTGGCGAACATCTAAGGCCGCCACCAGGGAATTGGCCCCGACCCGGTCTAAGACCTGGTGACGAAATTCGGCATCACGAGAAATTTGTGTACCCAAGATTACGCGCGCGACCCCCGCGTCCTTGGCGCGTTCGATATCCTGAAGGGTGCGGAATCCGCCCCCGGCGGCAATTTCCACCCCCTCGCGGGCCAGTCGCGCGGCCAAGTCATGAAGAGAAAATACGCCCGACCGTGCACCTGCCAGATCCACTAAGTGAAGGCGCCGGGGAAAGCCCTGGAACCGCGCTTCAATGAAGGTGAAGGGGTCTCTATGATACACCTGGGAGCGTTGATAGTCCCCTTGAGTAAGACGAACCACGCACCCGTCGAGAACGTCTAAGGCGGGCCAAATCTCCATGACTATGCCCCCCTTGTGAAAATTTCCTGCGTTAATTCCTCGCCCACCGATCCGGAGAGTTCAGGGTGGAACTGGAGGCCAATCAATCCCGCTGAACCCACAATACTCGGGAACGGCTGGTGATACGACGTAGTCATCCAGACGCCCTCGGGGTTTCGGGGACGCACCGCAAACTCGTGCACGAAATACAAATGGGCTCCCTCGAATCGGCGCAACCAGGGGGGCGTAAAGTCCGATATTTCGAGCTCATTCCAACCGATATGGGGCAATACCGGAGCCCTGAGGCGCGGAACCTCGCCCGGAAGCCATCCAAATCCGCTGCCCCCTTCCTCGCCCTTCTCAAAGAAAAGCTGTAGACCGAGGCAAATTCCCAAAATGGGCCGCTGTTGCTCCCGCCAACCCTCAATCCCGGCCCGTAATCCAGCGGAAGCGAGCGCCCCTTCGGCACCTGGCAGCGAACCCACACCGGGAATGATAAGCCAATCGCCCGCCGGCATGGACCCTTTCCCCTCCCACACCTCAACTCCATGACCTAGCCGTTCCACGTGACGGCGTAGACTCCCCATGTTGCCGTGGCCCAATGGCACGATGACGACCGTCATGCCAGGACCCCCTTTGTGGACGGCACGCGGCCGTCCTCCCGCCGTTGAAGAGCCAAGCCAAGCGCCCGGCCTGTGCCTTTAAAACAAGCCTCATACGTGTGGTGAGCGTTCTCTCCACAAATCCGACGGAGGTGCAGCGTTGCTCCGAGCGACCGGGCCAAGCCATGGAAAAACTCGGGCCATACCTCAGCCATCACCGTTCCCACCATCCGATCGGGAAATCCCGGGCCCTGGTAAAACTGACCGCGGCCGGAGATGTCGACCGCCACTAATACCAACGCTTCGTCCATGGGCTGAATGACTTCGCCAAAGCGTCGGATGTCCCGTGATTCTTGAAGCGATTGACGAATCGCTTGGCCAAACGCAATACCCACATCCTCCACTAAATGATGCGGATCCACGCCGACATCGCCATCCCCCCGAAGACTCACGGAAAAGCCGCTGTGAAAGCTCAGAGCCGAGAAAAAGTGCGAAAATAACGGGAGGTTAGTTTCGACCTGGGGAGGCTCCCAACGATCCAAATTCACCGCCACACGGATAGCGGTTTCCTTTGTTTCACGCACGATTTGAGCCTTCCGTTCCATTGTTGTCTCTCCTCTCTTGTAACCGGAGGGCCATCGAGCGCTCGTGCTGAGATAGCCCTTCCAGCGCGGCCAGCCGTCGACCCATCTCCAACACTTTGGCTGAAATTCCCCAATCTGCCTGGATCACACTCATGCGCCGGCAAAAGGATCGGGTCGTAAGACCCGATTGAAAACGGCCTCGACCTCCGGTTGGCAGTACATGGCTTGGACCGGCTACATAATCGCCTAGAGCCTGGCCCGCCATGGGACCCAAGAAAAGCGCTCCGGCTGTGAGGACGTCATTTGCTCGGACTACTACATCGTCTCCCATAAGTCCTAAGTGTTCGGGCGCCCGCTGATTGGCCCAGGTAATCGCCTCATCCAGAGAGGAGACCTCACGCACCGTGATGGCTCCCATGTTGTCCGGTAAATTCTCCGCACGGGCCCGAATTTCCGCCGCCAGTTCAGGGTTATGGGTAACTAACTCACCCCTCGCCAAAGGATCATGTTCCGCCTGGGCACTCAGATCGGCCCAAACAATGTCCGCCCAGTTCCGCTGATTGGCGATAATCATCACTTCCGACGGTCCGGCGTAGCCATCCACCCCGACCAGGCCTCGTCTTTGGACCTCCATCTTTGCCTCGGTCACAAACCGGTTCCCCGGCCCGGCGATGAAGTCGACGGATTCCAATCCTTCGATCCCGTACGCCAGTGCCCCAATCGCTTGAGCGCCGCCGAGACTCAAAAGTTCGGAAATGCCTAAGGTTTGCAGAACATAGAGCCAGGGGGCATCCAGCGCCGCACGCGCTCGAGGTGGTAGTGCCACCACGATGCGCCCCACCCCAGCCTCTATGGCCGGCACCGCGGTCATAATAAGGCTGGAAACAAGCGGGTAGCGACCATTGGGAACATAGAGGCCCACCCGCGACAAGGGAATCCAACGCTCGGAGAGGGTCATCCCCTGATCACCCTGAAGAACTTGATTTTCTGGCCGAACGGCTCGGTGAAATCGCCGAACTTGACCCACAGCAAAGTCAATGGCTTCCTTAAGTTCGGAGTCTATGACCGGGGGAGGCAACTTGAGGGGATTCGTCACTAGCTCCTCTTCTGTGAGAGAAACCCCGTCAAAAAGCTCGGTGTAGCGAAGCACCGCCGAAATCCCTTCATCCCTTATGTCATCCAAAATTTTAGCCACGTCGGCCAACCCCAACACCTCCTTCCTTTGCTTCTGCGATATCTCGCGACGATGCTAACTGCGCGACCAGTTTCCGACTGGCGCTTTGGGTGCGCCAGACCCCCGCATTCACCACGAGACGGGCGGTTGAATGATAAATCGTGCGGATTTCGACCAGGTTGTGGGCTCGTAATGTCGCGCCCGTTGCCACCAAATCGACGATATAAGGAGCAAGCCCAATACTCGGGGCAAGCTCAACGCTCCCGGACAGCGGAAGAATCTCTACAGGATGTTGATACTGGCGAAAGAATTCTCGGGTGGAACGAGGATACTTGGTCGCCACGCGCACGGGCCCTTCCGGCCATCGATTCTCACGACCCGCCAGCACCAACCGACAGCCACTAACCCCTAAATCTAGGACCTCCAATATGCCGTGGTCCGGCTGTTCCGCTAAAATGTCGCGTCCCACAATACCGAACTCGACGGCACCGGACTCCACCAAGGTTGGCACATCGCTCCCGCGCACCACGACGATACCGGGGCTCAGATCGCTCGGGGGGAATAGCAAGCGCCGACTGTCCGACACTCTTGGAAACTGCCATCCCGCATTCTGCCAGAGAGGTTCCAACGACTCTCGCACCCGCCCCTTACTAATCGCTATCGTCATATCCATTAAAAAGATCCCCCTTGATCCGCCAGCCGCAGGACAAATCCCATCCCGGTAAAACGCCGGCCCTGAACCGTGAGAGCAAACTCCCCACCACTCAAGAGCTCGGCACCGGATTTTGGGTGATAGACCGAGAAGACTAAACCCGTATAGTACGGGTGACGTCCGACCATGGATAAGTCCCAAAGCATGCGCGCGTGAGAGACGGCTATGTCTTTTCG
>JAKADW010000112.1:3567-6793 GCA_021820165.1 Bacillota bacterium | reverse complement strand
CAATGTCTCAATCGATGCGGAGTACAGAGAATGGTGAATCGAAACAAGCCCAGACGTCCAGACCTCGTCGTCGCCATCGTTTGGCCCGCTTCTTATGGAGCCTGATCATTATTCTGCTGATTTTAGTGGTGTTGGCGCTTTGGGGAATCCACCGGCTCGGGGTGACCAACAGTAGCCTTTCTGGAATTTCCGGTCAACTGCATAGCCAGTCTAGTCAGTTCTCCTCGATAAGCGGTCGACTGCAACAACTCCTGATTACGATGCGTACCGGGTTTGATAAAATCAGCCAAGAACTAAGCACCCTGATTCGCATAGCGCGCCAACATCTATAGGGGAAGTGCGACATCCCATGCCTCTCGTCGTAACGTCTTCGGCTCGGTCTAGCTGGCGTGCGAACGCTCGCCTTCTGCGGGCACGGCCCGAAACGCGAGATAATAGGTGACCAGATTGAGTCCCATAAAGACGACGGCACCGAGTATGGGAACTTCTAAGAAGCTATCCATTAAGGCACCCCCGACTGCGGGGCTAATCATCGAGGTGACTTGGGACGGTAGCGACCCGAATGCAGACACGCGACTACGGTAGCGGGGATCGCTGACGCCCATGACATAGGATTGCCGCGCCGGCATCCCGAGTGAATTAAAAGCCATGCGCAGTGTATAAAGGAGTCCCGCCATCCAAAAGCTGGGCGCCCATATCATTAAGAGTAGCGCCAAGAGACTGACCCCGCGGGTAACGACCACCGTTTTGACCGCGCCCAGCACTTTGGTAAGGGCGGCAGACCAGAGATATGGGAACGCCGAAGCCAGATTCACGATGGTGTACATGGCGCCAATTTCTGCGGGGCCGACCCCATAGCGTCGGTAAAACCAATAAGTGAGTAGCGGGCCTAAAAATCCAAATCCGAGGCCATTTAAGGCGTTGGTCACTCCCAAGCGGCTTATTAGACGGCGCACCGAGATGGGGGCACTGGTTGGAACACTGGGCTCGGTAGACATCTTTGATTCTTGGATCGGCACCGTCGCCAGCACCATACCCAAAGAAATGAGGGCGCTCGCACCAAAAAGCCATCGGTAGCTCTCGAGCCACCCCATCCCTTGTCCATGCAACAGGCTCGGGACTGCTGCTGCCAGGGAGCCCGCGGCACCTGCCATGACGCCTACAAAGGAGAGCTGACCAAAGGCGCGCGTTCGATCCGCTGCACCAATGGAGTCGGCGACGAGCGGTTGCTCGGCGGGGAACACCGGTCCCCACGATCCACCACTACCAGCGCCTCCACCGCGTCCGACCCCACCGAGGCCGCTGGCCAATACAATAACCCAAAACGCAGGAGAGAGGGCCATCCCAAGCCCGCCGAGCATGGCCAACGATGCCAGACCCATGATGACCCGCTTGCGACCAAATTTGTCTGCGGCGAGCCCAACGCCCGCCACGAGTAGTACTGTTACACCCCCGGAAATTGCTAACACTAGGCCGATCCGGGCAGCGGAGTATCCTTCGCGCGCAAGATACAAGGGGAAAATCACGGTAAGAAACGCGGTCGAAAAGCTTCGTAGAATCCTTCCGATAATTAACCATCTTAAGTTGTTGGCCACTAAACACCCATCTCCTCCACTAGGACATTATACGGTTTTTCTTTCATGGCGACCGATAAATTGGCATTGATTGATGCAGATAGTGCGACATGGTACTCTTAGGTCATGAGGCCCAGCGATCCTAATTATGGCGAATTGGTGGATTGGATTCGTGTTCAGTGCGCCAATCTGGCCCTGGTCGACGCCGTTGTCTTATGTGGTTCTCGCGCCCGTGGCACGCAAGACCCGGTCAGTGACATCGATTTGCTCGTTGTAATCCAAGGTTCCTCCAAGTATCTGCAGTGGGGGACCTGGCAAGGTATTGCGACCGAGGTGATCTATGTGCCCCAAGCCATGCTGGATCAGGTACGACCGGGCCTGTTGACGGGGCGCAAAATATTGTGGCGGTCCGATAACTTTGATGTAAATCAGTTACCGAACCCCATCGAAGCACCCACGACAGGCAAGGAATTGGTTGGCTATACGGCGTGGGACCTCCGGCAAACTCTACGTATTTTAGGACATCAGTTGCGATGTGATGACATTGAAGCGTTTTGGTATGGTGCTGGGCTTTGGATCCCGTTGGCCGTGCGCTACGTCCTAGAGACCCAGCCTGTGGCGATCCCTACGCTAAGGCGCCAATGGTCCCTTTTAGAATCAATCGCGCCGGAAGTGGCAGCACGGTTTGCTGCGCTTTATCGGTTAAAGGATCCGCAACGAGTATATGACGAAATGCTAGAGATTGTGGATGACCATTTAAAAGTCCCTCTACCACCGCCCATTCAGGGGGCACCGGTGATACGGCTCGACCCGGATGGGGGATCCTCATCGTTTACAGTGCGGCGGCTCAATGCGCACGAAACGTCGCTGATCGGAGAATACTGGGAAAAGCATTGGGGAGCCGCCGAGGTGGTGTCCCGAGACATTCGTCACCTTCCGGACACGGTTGCGGGGTGGGTGGCCGAAGATCCAGGGGGCGCGGTGTTAGGGTTGCTTACGGTGAGGGAGCAGGCCGAATGGGAACTGGTTAGTCTTGATAGTGATCAACCGGGACGCGGCATTGGAAGCACCTTATTACACCAGGTCGAGGGATCGGCACGGCAAAACGGGGTGCATCGGCTCTGGCTTATTACATCTAATGACAACCTCGATGCACTGGGCTTTTACCAACGGCGAGGCTGGGACCTCGTTGCGGTGCATCGTGGCGCCATCGATCGAGCGCGCCGGATAAAGCCCGCCATACCGGTTACGGGGCTTTTCGGGATCCCGCTTCACCACGAAATCGAGCTAGAGAAGATGTTGGACTAAGTCAAGAAGGCGGTGTCGGCTACGCCGAGCACCGCCCCAAATATTCCTTCTGTTAATGATGGAAGGGTGGAGCGCTTCGAATGACATGGGGGAACGGTCCATCGAGGCTTTGTAGATATTGTACCGAGCGTTGAAAGTCCTCGAGAAACAGATGAGCCAGATCCATCGAAAAACTGTTGCGGACCACCACCCGCATAATCGTCATGTCGGTCATAGCGGCGGGCATGGGGTAGGCAGGAACTTGCCATCCTCGCTCCCGCATCAAATGCGATAAGTCATGTAGGTCCCAATGGTCGGATGCGTCTAACTTCAGGCGCCAGGCGAAAACAGGGAGATCCGAACCA
>JAKADW010000112.1:0-3557 GCA_021820165.1 Bacillota bacterium | reverse complement strand
CCGAACCATCTGTCAGCAGTTCGAACATCCCCATGGATCCGATCTGATGGGATAAAAAGTGTGCAACATCCTGGCAGGTCTTTTGCACCTGATAGTAGCCGTCCCATCCCAACCGCAAAAAGTTGTAGTACTGCAGGAGGACTTGCGCCCCGGGTCGTGAAAAATTGAGCGCAAAGGTAGGCATGTGTCCGCCCAAGTACGATACGTCAAAGACCAGTTCTTCGGGAACCACGGACTTGTCGCGCCAAATCACCCAACCCAGCCCCGGGTACACTAAACCATACTTGTGGCCCGAGGTGTTGATAGATTGAACACGGGGCAGGCGAAAGTCCCACACTAAGTCGGGTTGTAAAAATGGTGCCACGAAGGCCCCCGAGGCTCCGTCTACGTGGATCGGGATATCGAGACCCGTACGCTCTTGAAGGGCATCCAGCGCGGCGGCAATTTCCGCGACGGGCTCATAGACCCCAGTATAGGTGACCCCGAGCACCGGCACTACGCCGATGGTATTTTCGTCCACCGCATCCAAGACGCCGGTTGCGGTTAAAAATGGCCGATCTGGGGTGACCTCCACGTAGCGTGGCTCTACCTCAAAATAGTTGGCAAATTTCTCCCACACTACTTGTACCGCAGAACTAAACACGATATTAGGATGGTCGGTATCCAAGCCTTTTTTGCGACGAGCCTGTTGCCAGCGTCGTTTCATGACCAGGCCGCCTAACATGCAGGCTTCGGACGAACCGGTGGTAGAAACCCCAATGCTGTCATGGGTGTCCGGGGCATTCCATAGGTCCGCAATAATATGAATGCAGCGATCCTCGATGGCCGCTGTTTGGGGATATTCATCCTTATCGATCATGTTTTTGTCGGCCGCCTCAGCATACAGGGTCCGAGCTTGCGGTTCCATCCAGGTGCCGACAAAGGTCGCCAGGTTAAGGCGAGCGTTGCCGTCGAGAGCCAGTTCATCGTGGACAATCTGGTAGGCCGTTTCCGGCAAGAGCCCTTTTTTGGCTAGTTGGAATCGAGGCACCGTGTCTTCACCGTGTCGAGCAAAGAGAGGGTTGATGCTAATTTCGTCACGCATGATAGATTTCTGGGGATGTTTACGCCATTTGGCCATAGAGTCCACTCCTTTTGGGTTAGTGTGTTGGGCGGGTCGGACCTCCTTTGGATCTTTATGCCTATTCTAAGCCTAACACATTAGGAGATTTCGGACAGGCTTTAAGATGATGGATCGGTTTTGGAAGGAAATGCGTCACCCCAATTGGCGTGACGGGCGAGGCGAAAGCGTTCCCCTGCTTTCTTGGTGATCGTTTCGTGAAAAATTCCGGTCGGGGTGCATAGTTCGAGATTGATGTGGGCTTTTCCAGCCTGTGGGTGACGCACGATGCGTCCCGTAATGGGCAAACCCGGAGACCGGGAAACCACTACATAGGAAAACTTTTCGTCTTCGTATGCGAGGGTGCTCCCCTTGGCTTGACGATGGATGCGGGAACGGGCGACGCGTTTTGCGAAATGGCACCAATCACTGGGACAGTGGTCTTGATGAGGGCACGGTGCCACGATTATGGCGCCTGAGGCGAGGAGGCTTTGGCGCGCCGCCAAGATCCGCTTAAATCCCTCGGGGGTGCCCGGTTCCACCAGGACCAATGCGCCGAGGGTGTATTCCCAGAGCTTGGCGACGAAGGACATGCGGCGAGCTTCGCCGAGCTCTCCCAGGACATAGCTCGCGATGACCAGATCACTGGCTTGAGTCTGCCAGGGGCGGGTCAGGTCGATGGATTCCCAGCGTGCTTGCGACAGCATCGAGTTGTCACTGTATGCGGCAAGTCTTTGGCCCCAAGTCGCCATGTCGGGATCCCGTTCCAACAGAGCCGCGGTGGTGATACTCGGCCAAACCCGTGAGGCAGCCCACATCGCAGTACCGGGTCCTGCGCCGACATCGAGTAGCGTGTGCGGGCTAAACCCGGGAAGACGCTCCAAGACTTCTTCAAGTACCCCAGAGACGGCCGCATAGGTAGCCGGCAGACGATAAGCGGCGTAGGCGGCAACGTCCTGGGCCGACTCCGTAAAGCGCCCGGTGAGCCCCGGTCCTCCGTCACGATAACGGTCGGACAATGTCGAGACAGCCTCGGCCAAGGATTTTTTCGGCCACGTGGCGAGTAACTGATTTAAGGCGCTTTGTAATTCTGGTGGCAGTTCCATACGATGCTCCTCGCACCAAACTTATCTACATCACGGCTCATTTAAACCTAGTTGGGGTCCATGTGCAAATAACCGCAAATGGGGCGTCCCCGCGGAGGCGCCCTTTATCGGCTAATATTTCGTGGGTCGGGCTCACGCCGACTCCTATCGCGAGCCAACGAAACGCGACCGGTGTCACGGACCCAATCTATACACGACTTTAAGGCTTAGAGTTTGTTGCTGCTGACCGGGCATAATCGGAGTGCCCGATGGAGCTGAGGCCGCGAAATTGAAGACTTGACCCGAAGATCCATTATTTGATCCGTAGGAGACGGAAACCACACCGAGCACCTTCTGATTGAGGGCGACCGCCAGGGCCTGGGCTTGGACGAGCGCATTGTGGAGGGCCTTTTGGTATGTCGTTTGGTACGAATTACTAAGAGGCGGTACCGTGAAGTTAACGCCTTGTACTTGGTTGGCGCCCGCTGCCACGGCCTTGTCGATCACGGTGCCAACCATACTGGTTGCCACCGTAACGGTTACCTGGTTTTGCACTTGGTACCCTACGAGAGGACCCGGGTTTCCGTTTCCATATTGAGGGTAGATGTTGAGTCCACTGGTGGCAATGTCTTTACTAACAATCCCGACCGATTCGACTGCTTTGATTACGGAAGCCATTTTTTGACCGTTGAGGGATAGCGCCGCCTGTGCCGTGGATTGTTGGTCGGTTACGCCTACGGTTACGGAGGCTTGGGTGGGGGATAGATTCTCCACGCTCGTGCCATAGACGGTCACGGTGGTGGCGGCGGGAGTGGCGCTGGCAGCTAAAGTGTGCCGACTTCGAAGTCCATTGGAGAGGCTAGCGGCCAAAAGGCCGGCGGCGAGAACGGAACCGGCCCAGATTAGAGTACGATTCATGATGGAACATTCCTCCTCTTTATCATCTAGGACGATCTCGGAGTCCGATTAGTCACCCATAGGGGACGAAGTTGATGATAAAATGTGGGATACATGATGCCCGGAAAGAAGGGCTATGCGGAGGAGCGCGATGCACGTGCAATTGAGGCAGGCTAATCCTGCTGACTACAATGTTTTACGCGAGTGGCTTTTGGCCCCCGGGAATGTCAATGGGTGACTGGGCATACGGTCTTTAGTGTTGATGATTTTTCACGATGGCTGAAGGCTCCGGACCAAAAGGCCTACCTGCTCGAGGACAACCGAGTCCCCCGAGCCTATGGGGAAATATGGGTCGATGAGGAGGCAAGAGACCTAGAGCTCACCCACCTTATTGTGGATGCGACCGTTCGACGCTAAGGATATGGCAAGATCCTGACGGGACTCCTCTTAGAGATCTCAGGGCAATACGGAATGTC
>JAKADW010000111.1 GCA_021820165.1 Bacillota bacterium | reverse complement strand
CTTGCCCCCCTGACTACGAATCACCAGCGAAAACGTCCACCCCGTCACCAAAACCTCCACAAAAAATAATAAATAGACCGGATCCAAATGCCAGGTTGGTACCAAGCGCGGCAATAACCATGCGGCTAACGCGGCCCCGATCGGCACGCCGGTTTGACGAATCCCCATCACCAGGCCGCGCGGGCGGCCTACGAACGCAGTAAACACCGCCTTGGTCCCGGACGATGGCACCACAGCCAAGGTGACTCCGACAAAAAATAACACCACCAATAGCATGACATAGCTCTGAACCGCAAGTAATAAGGCACTTAATCCGGCCGCCATCAGCGCGCCCCAAAACAAGATCAGACGCGGACCCACGCGATCCACGGTGATTCCCACAAAAGCCATGCTGGCCATGACGCCAAGTGATAACGCGGTCGTAATTAATCCAAGCTGTGTCAAACTTAGGTGGTACTCTGCTAGGAAAAAAACCCCCATCACCACCAGACCTTGTTGAACAAAGGACATACCGGTTTGTGATAATAGCGCGAGACCCAAGAAAGATACCGGCTCGACCCGGGCCGGAAAATCCTGCCGATCAAACAGTTTTTGCAACGATGCCAAACCTCCTGACATTAAACCACCGAGTGGGGCGTAAGTTCCAATAGTTGGCCAATCACGTGGCCCAATAGGTCGCTCATGAAGGAGGTGTACGCATTGAGATCGCAAAATGCCTCGTGGCGGCGAGCTGTCTTTGCCGGCCTAGTAGCTACCCTGGTTTTTAGTCTACTCCTTCGACTCGCCCCGTTAATCGGATCGCCACGCATCGATGTACCGCTTTGGGATGGGACTTTGGTGACCCTAAATCTAAGAGCCGCCTTAGTCGTCGGTTATGTTCTAGAATTCGGCGTCGGTATTTTACTGGCCCGCCTTTACGAACGGCTCACTCCCGGTTTGAAATCCACTCCATTGGCTCGAGGTGCCGTCTATGGATTGGCGCTGTGGGCCCTTTTGATGATCGTCGGACTACCGGTGTTTAGTTTAGCAAGCCCTCTCGTCACCCATGGTTTACTACTGAGCCCTGGATTCTTTGCCTGGCACTTTGGTCTAGCCACAACCTTACTCTTACTCGTCTCACTGTTGATGTACGGGATCACCGTCAGTTATCTGCTCGACTCTCCGGTCCTACGCCCGACTCCTAATTAGATCCGGCATAAGGGGGCTCACCCTGAAATTCCGAGCTCCCTTAGAACTTTTCTCGCCGCCCTCGCATCACATCGTCTTCCAGCTCCCCTTGGCTGGCAAGCCTGCGCGATTGCGTCCAAAATCTAAACACCGATCCACTACCTAAACTCCTCAAATATCGTTCCGCATCCCTCGCTTGGCCATGGCGCACGGCCTGCGGACTAAAAATGAAGCCACGCACGGTGCCCGAATGAGCGATAACGACCCCCCACCGGCGATCCGCCGCATGGCGCAAGATTTCTCCTAAAAGTTCGTCGGGAGAGCCTCGTTCCCATTGCACCTCAGCGGAAAGCCGTCCCGCCTCCCCGATAAGGGTGAAGTCACGTCTAACCACGCCTTCTCGAGCCCGGCTCAGGGCCAGCGACAGTTTTTTCTGGTGTTCAATGGTGTAGGGAATTCTATCTCGATGATGCGCCTCGGTGTTGACTCGCCCCTGGCCCACTAATCCCACGATGAGGCCAAGTGGCATGGGTCCCCATCGTTCCAGAATGACTCCTTGGCGCGGGTTGAAGGCCACCACGCCATCGTACATCACGCCGTCTGAGGGCTCAATGCGCGCCGCGATACGGGCCATGCGACCAGCCGACACTGGCCTTCCCACGGCGGCGGAGACAGCCCGCATGCTGGCTACTATGTCGGCCGAACTTGACGCCATGCCCTTACCGATCGGAATGACGGAGGAGACGCTTAAAAGCCCGCCCTGGGATTTTCCAAAATAACGTAAAACTTGTTGCGCCGCCACTTGAGCCTTCTTCCGATGGGGCGGATAGACCTCCACTCCCGGTCCAGGACGCGGAATAAAAATGGCTCGGGTTCCCCAGCGTATGGGCAACGTGACCAAAAATGGTGTGCCATTTAGCTCTCCTTGCACTAATTCGCCAAACGTTCCGGATGCAAAGCCCCATCCGCCGCGAACCATGGCTTCGCCCCCTCATGCATTGTTCATTCGCATTTAACACAATATTTTACCCTATTTTTAAGACAACCAAAAGCGCAAATCGGCACCAAAACCAAAGTTACCCGGCACTCGTCGAGGTACGGGTACCCTTCGTCATCGTGAGCCCTTCGGCATTCCACAAGTTTATTACCGCACCGACGTCTTGGGAACGCCCTTGCACCAAGATTTGAGTGCTTCCTAGGGATAGCATGGCCAACTCCTGGCCCGAGGGCAGTGTGCTAATGGTCACTGCGGTCGTACCCACGGTTTCCACGGTGGTCGTGGACCCTGCGGGTATCACCGGAGACTTTTTGGACGCTTTACGTTCTGTTAGCACCAACGGGGCTCCGTTAGGAGTCACGTACGATAAAATCAGCACCGGCCTCCCCGATGAGGTCGGCCCGACGTCCACTCCGGTTAGAGAGTCTAGAGCCCCCGACGGGGGAAGAACCACCGAAAAAGGCAAGGTGGCCATCGGTAGATCCAACGCGTTGGCATCTGTACTTTGTGCGACCGTCGGTGTGACGCCCGATGGCGGTACGAAGCTAAAGGCGGAACGGCTTACAGTGGGGTTCACAACAAAGTGGTTAACCGTCTCGGTAATAGTTCCGCCGGACCATTCGGCCACCAGACGCACCGGCGTGTTGGTAGTAAAGTTGAATGTCAAATTGATGGTTGCTTTAAGGCCTGTTGGCAAGACGGATTGCATCGTTAGGCGCGCGATGTTACCCGCTTCGAGATGCACTTTGGTCATGTGGCTACTCGTAACCATGGCGGGAAGCTCGGTACCCATAAGACGCAGGTAGGCCGGGGAGGTCGGCGCCGAAGCCATCACCGCGTAGTGGCTTCGGCCTCTCTCGAACCACAGAGTTTCTCGCGGAGTCGAAATAATTTGGATGGGTTCCGTGCCGCCGCTGACCTTTACCTCATATTGCGCCGGATTGGTTTCCGCAATGAGAGACACACCCAATTTTTGGGTTGGACGACCCACCAGGCTGACCGTGTCTGCGAATTGTACCGATATCGCGTGCCAAGTGTTGATGCGCGCCAATAGTTGATGCTTTACCTGGCCCAGTGAAAGTCCTCGCGCCAGCGGCGCGGGACTCGAAAACCATCCACATCCGGTTAAACTGAATAGCATGGCCCCCATAGCCAGCGTCATTGGTCCGCGTATTCTCATACGTCTATGGTACCGTCTTTAGAGCATCAGCACAATGGCTTTGGCCGCAAGATGGGTCCGCAATGAAAACCCGAATCCCCGCCGCGTTGGCGGGTCGCCAGTGCCATGGCTCCCTTACTGATCCTCCGCGGGACTTTGCCCAAGATCTACTACCTCGTGTTCTGGCAAACCCGTGAGACGGGCCACCTCGGGAATATCGATGCCTTTGAGAAGCAGCCGTTTAGCTACGTCGACAGCTCGATGGTGCTCCCCCTCCACGCGCCCTTCTTGACGCCCTTCTTGACGTCCTTCTTGGCGTCCTTTCGCTTGGCCGGTTTCCGTGGCGTAGGCGATAGCGGAGGCATAGTCATGGAGAGCTTTTTGCCGCGCTTCATAGCGCTGACGCGTTTGCTCGTCCTGGCTTAAACATTCTAACGTGTGCAGAGCCTTTTCCATAATGGGATCCCCCTTGACAAGAGTTTCCAGCCGCGGCTTGGTCTTGGTCGTTAAGAACAGGAGCCAGCGAACGAGTCTATGGTTTGGGTCAATCGATCGGTTACGAATCTTCGAGAACTCGAGGTAATGGATCGTCAGATGATTGGTAAGTAATTCTCCTTGGGGATTACGTAGTTGAAACACGTTATGATAGTGATCATTCTTAATTTCGGTGAAGTTTAAAACGTTAATGGCGACAGCCGGGTTTAATACCCATACACATCACCTTCTCCTAATTGGCCTTCGAATAGTTTTGCCCAATAGTATAGGCTTCGGTGACGCATATCTCCGGTATCCCGGATCTGGATCACAATGTTGATGAGAGTGCCCCATTGCGTTTTCGCCCGAATATCGAGTACAGACATCTTGTCGGTCAGTGCATCTTTGTCGATAAAAGGATTTAAGAGCTCGATCGACTCCACCAGGGGATCACCCGACGCCTCAAAAACACCATTAAGAAAAGCGATTAAAATATCTTATTTTGCTCATCGCCAAAGAGACGCTTGAACAGAAAGTCCACAATGGGACTCAGCAGGACTTCTGACACTCAATTCACCTTCTTCAATTTACATTGTACCCCAGACTATCGTTATGCGCCAGGGAGAAAAAACCTAGCCCCGGCCCCGATTGGTCGTGGTATGGTCGAAACCATCTCATCCATAGTTTGTAATAGAACACCAGTGATTGCCCGCAGACTTAGTCGCCACTATCCCGCATCATGGAATACGCTTTAAGTTGGTTGCGCCATATGGACGCATTTTGCCCACCCTTCACCGCAGCGAGCAGCGCAGCACCGGCCACCGGCGCCAGATCTGGAGCGTGGGGGTCTGCGAGTGGCAATCGTCTTCGTAACACCTCGCGAAACGTTTCGACCAGCTCGGGCGCATCTCCCAGCCACAAGGACCCGGCCATGACCACTTCGAACGGTACCGCCCCGATCCCGAGTAATGTAGCGCACCCTGCGACACTAGTCCCCAGCGACTCCCCCATCCTTCTTAGGATACCTTGCGCCACTGGATCGCCGCCTTTAGCCACCGCAAAGCAGAGCGGGGCCAATCCCATAAATCGAATTGGTTGTCGCTCGAAATATAGAACGCGACTAAGGGCCTCATAATCCCTCAATCCCAGTGCCGTGAGGGTGCGGGGTTCCAAGGCCGTCTTGGGACCGCGGTTTTCGTAACTTCGAAATGCACTATGGAGCACCTCGCGGATCAGATCGAGGCCGCCGCCAAAATCCCCAAATTCGTAGCCGAGTCCTCCTACGTGACGCGATCTGCCATCTTCTGTGAGTCCCCAGACATTTGTTCCGGTCCCGCAAATGGCTACGATTCCGTGCCCACTCCGCGATCCTCCAACCAAGGCAATCTCGGCGTCATTAACCACCTCAAATGGGACGGCATCAAAATAGGGCGAGAGCCCCTCTCGCAAGTGCACGAAGTCTTCCGGAAAGTCGGCTCCAGTCAAACCCAACACGGCCTGTCCAATCTGATCGCGGGCAACACCCGCTTCCCGCAGGGCTCGATCCATCGCCTCGGTAATATTCTCCAGCGCCTTAGACAGTCCTTCGCCTTGGTGGCTCCCCGATCCGGTCAATCCCTGCCCGAGCACCTTCCCTTGGTGCACCACCACCGCCAACGTCTTGGTCCCTCCGGCATCCACGCCTAAATAGATCGGGTTTGCCATTTATTCCTCCACTTCAAACTGCGGCAAGTATCCAGAATTTTCTCTTAAAATATCCGCCAGAATTTTTTGCGCGACGTCGACCGACGGGACCAATGGGTTATTGATTAGAGCCGCCAATGCGGTGTCCCGGTCCCCCGTAATGGCAGCTTCCACCGTAAGATCTTCGAACGCCTTGACTTGTTGGATCAGGCCCCGCACCGATGCCGGCATCAATCCACTATATAACGGCCGCGCACCCCTTCCATCGACTAGGGCCGAGACCTCCACGGACGCATTGGCTGGAAGCTCCGGCAACGCATGCCCGTTTTGGATGTTTACCACCATTTCGCGGGGGCGATTGGCGTAAATCGAGCTCATCACTGACACCGCGACTTCGCTGTAATAGGCCCCTCCGCGCTTTTGGAGCTCGATCGGCTTTTCATTCAGTTCCGGGTTTTGATACGTCTTAAACAGTTCGGCTTCGATGGCCATCACCCGGATTGCTCGCGTTCCATTTCCGGCATCCAAATCTGCGGTTTGATGCCGATACATCTCATCCCCAAACCAATAATATCGCAGGTAGCTATTAGGCAACATGTTTATGGCCGCTAATAAGTCGTCCCCCCACTCTTTGGCCGGGATATTGGCCATGGTGTGGTTCTGGCCGGAAGCCGCATGGAGCACCTCATGGGTCACATCCTGGCCTTTGACAAAGATCCGCCGCGCAAAGGAGAGATGGTTCAACCCGAAAAAGTCCATGCCGACATCTTCCGGTTGGACCCCAAACGCCTCAGCAATTCCAATTTGCATGTTAATGGGCACATTGCAAAGACCGATCGCCCGTATCTTGGAATAATTTAAGAGCGCTTGTGTGACCATGCTCGCCGGATTGGTAAAATTTAAGAGCCATGCCTTCGACGCTAACTTTTCCAGATCCCGGGCAATCTCAAGGGCGACCGGGATAGTACGAAGCGCCTTGGCGAATCCCCCAGCCCCGACCGTTTCTTGCCCAATGGCTCCATACCGCATCGGAATGCTCTCATCGCGGGCGCGTGCCTTTAAACCTCCAACCCGAAATTGATTACACACGAAATCGCGGTCTTTCAATGCGTCTTTGCGGTCCATCGTAGTGTCTAGAGTGATTTTCTTGCCCCGCTTTTGAATCATGCGACGGCTCAAATCCGCTACAATCCGCATTTTTTCTGCACCATCCGCAATGTCCACCAGGGTAATCTGTTCTACAGGCATTTCCTCATAGTGATTTAATATCCCGTCCACAAGTTCGGGCGTATACGAGCTTCCGCCCCCTATTACCGTAATTCTTGCGCCAGTATTCATCAGAATTCGGCGGCGGAGACCTCGGCCTTTAGGCCGGGGAGGAAGCCGCCTGCCCCCTTTCTTGATTCGAAGGTTTTTGGGTATAGACCCAGCC
>JAKADW010000110.1 GCA_021820165.1 Bacillota bacterium | reverse complement strand
CTCCGCAACGCCGACCATCCGCTGGAGGCCGATTGGCTCATCGTGGACGAAACCTCGATGGTGGATCTGTCTCTGGCCCATGCCCTCTGGCAAGCGACGGGGCCGCGGACCCAGGTGGTGTGGATCGGCGACGAGCATCAGTTGCCCTCGGTGGGCGCGGGGAGTGTGCTCAAAGATCTGATCGCCAGTGACCGCTTTCCGGTGTTTCGGCTGACCCACAACTTTCGGTCATCGTCCGGCATTACGGTGGCGGCCCACGCACTCTTAGGGCATCACATCCCGACATCCAACCGCGAGGCGACGTTGGTGCCGTATTCCAAGGGATCCGACAAGCTCCAGGTCCAGCGCGATCTCGTGGCCCAAGTGCGGGCCTTTCATGACCACGACGGCTATGCCTGGGATGCGATTCAAGTCCTCACCCCGATGCGGCGCGGGCTCTTAGGCACGGAGGCGCTGAATCCCCTCCTCCGGGATCTGATGAATCCAGGCTCGGCCAAAGCGCAGACCTGGACGACCGCACAGGGCCTCAGTCTCCGCGTGGGGGATCGGGTGATGCAAACTAAAAACCGCTATGCCAAAAACGTGTTTAATGGCGACTTGGGGGTGGTGGACGCCATCGGCCCCGACTCCGACGCAGACCCCGGTGAACGCGAGGATCTGGTCTGGGTCCAGTTCGCCGACACCCGGGCCCACTATACGCCCGAAGAAGCACGCGACCTCCAGTGGGCCTACGCCATTACGGTGCATAAGTCCCAAGGGTCGGAGTATCCGGTGGTGGCCTTCCCGCTCTTCTTCGACGCCTACATGATGCTGTACCGCAACCTGGTGTACACGGGGATGACCCGGGCGCGGGAGCGGCTGTGGATGCCCAACGAGGCTAAGACCCTCTGGCTGGCCCTCCATCGCGGCGATAGTGCGGCGCGGCAGACGCGTTTGGGCGCGTTGTTGGGGTAACGATTCGCCAGATAATGTGTGTTGGTTAGGGCCCTCACTCGAAAACGGGTGAGGGTGTTTGCGTTGTACGACCATCTTAATCCCACACAAAAATTCGAGAGGATGATTCATGATGCCGTCTTCCATTGATCCCCGTAAATTGCGACCCCATCCCGCTAATACCGTGTTTGATCCGTTAGCTCCTGAGGTGTACCAAGCCCTCCAAGAGGATATTGCGGCCCACGGAATTCACGATGCCTTAATGGTGACACCGGATTTGATTTTGATTAGCGGCCATCACCGAGCAAAAATCGCCGTGGAACTCGGGTTGGCGACCGTGCCGATCGAGATTCAAGACGTGGATGCCACGGAAGCCGAACGCCTCTTAATCGCAGACAACGTCTTGCGCCGGCAGTTGAATCCGATGGAACAGGCCCGATTGATTCAGCGGTTGCAGAAAGAGTACGGGATTAAGGCGGGGAATCCTCAATTCGGCGCTCGTGAAATTATTCACAATAATTCCGACAAAATGTCGGAATTAACTCTGAAGGCGGGAGTCACGAACGAACGCCAAGCGCAACGCCTCAACCAACTCAACAAACTCATCCCACCGCTCCAAGCATTGGTGAGCAGCGGCCAACTCGGCACGTCGCACGGAGCGGCTTTAGCGATTTTAGAAGCCGCCGAGCAAGAAGCTCTTTATGAGGCGGTCGGCGATGCGGTAGCGACCCTCAAAGTGGCTGACATTCAGGCGGCGAAACACCAACCGGATACCCAGGCCTTGACGGCCCAAATCACCACGTTGCAGGCCGAACGCGATCGTCTGCAAACCCAGTTGCGTCACGCCGAAACGGCTACCGCCCAGGCACCCGATCCGGCTCTGTTGGAGGCGTTACGGGACCAGTTAACCGCGTCCGAAGAGACCGCCCAGCACTATGCGGATGAGCTCGCGCGCTTACAGGCACAAAGTCGTGTGGAACGAATCGTCGAGAAAATCGTACCCGATCCCGCTACGGTGGATCAGTTACAGCAAGTGGAACAAACCTTAAAGACTCTCCGTGCTCAATATGACCAGTTGCAGGAAAAGTACACGGCGGTGACAGCGGTACCGACACCTCCGGCGTCGCCTAAGCAATCTGCGGCGCCCGGACCGGAAGAGGTTACTTTAGTCAATCGTCTGGAAATTCTCCGGCGGGAAATTGGGATGGCCGAGCGCGAACTCGGGCGCCGACGCACAGGATTAGAGTTTATGGGGGTGGGGCGCACCGCGATCCAACAAATGGACAAGGCGCGCGCCACCTTGGAGGCATTAGCCGCCGGGGAGCTCGATTCCCTGATTCCTCCCGAAATTCTGTCGTGGAGTGGGCGTCTGAGGCAAATGGCGGACTGGTTAGAACGTCTTGTTCATCAACCCTCGAGCCAACGCGTGGTCGATATTCACGCGTATTCCCGCGATTAGCGGGTCGGGCTCTTTATTGCGAAAGGAGTCTTATCCATGATTGATCCACGTGTTATGCAGGAAACATTTCTGGTCCAGGATCGGTATTCACCATTCGAAACCGCCCCACGAGCCCTAGAGTCGGCGGTCGATCTGAATGCCATGATTGAGGATGAACTGCTACAAATGCGACAAGCTAGCGAGAAAAAGAAAGCACTGGATGCTCAACAGCAAGCCTTACAGGAAACACGTTTGGTGAACATCCAATCGACGTTGAACGAAATAGCGCGCAAAGACCAAGAGCTCCAATTGACCATGATGGAGCTCCAAAACACGCGCGGACAATTGGAATCGGTGAAAGCAACGTTTCCCGTGGCGGCGTCGGCAGACTACGATCTGTTACGCAAGGCTTTGCACACGTACGCCGATCTGTGGTGTGAAAAAGATCCCTCCATTTCACGACGTCAAGCCATTCAATTGGTGACTAATCGCTTAAAACGTGAATATGCCGATTTGACCACGACCGAAAATAGTACCGAGACGAAAAGGAAACCCCTTAAACACTTGCACAACTTTCCCGGTATGCGTGTTCCGGAAGCTTTGGCGTTTCTCGACACCTTGCCGTATCCCTATCCACAGGGCGTCCTCCCGGCATCAACAACTGCCACCGAAAACTCCTTACCGCATATCATCATCTGGAGTTCGGATGAAGGCGCACGGTTACGACTCTTGCGGCAGGAGCGTCAATTGACCTTGACCCAATTAAGTACCAATGTTTATCGAGCACCGAGTACGTTGTGGAGCTATGAGAAAGGACGGGCGCGTCCCGACACTTTCACGCTCCAATTGCTGGCGCGAGAATTCGGCTTATCCCACGCGGCCTTGATCGATTACCTGGAGGGATCCGCATGACTCCTCACGAAGCTGCGGCCCAAGCACACGCTTTGCGAAAACAGGGCTTAAGCATCGCGTCTATCGCGGAACGATTGGGCTGTAGTGTATCGACCGTAGAGAATCGCCTAGCCGTCACCCGCTTAATTCCTGACGCTCGTCGCTATTTGGATACGGAACACTTAAGTGGGGTGGCCCTCGCCATCTTAGCTCGACAATCTCCGGCCATTCAAAAGCTGATTGTGGCGGAAGTCAGACGATCCAAGATGCGCGCGGTCACCATTCAGTGGATGACACAAATGGTGCGGCAAATTAAGGCGGCCCAAAAAGGCTATGCACCGCCTGTGGCACCGTTTGAGGCCGAGACATCCCCCCCTAAAGCGTCCATAGGACCCCCGCCGATAGACGAATCCGATCCCGATGTGTTGGCTCAAAAAATTGCCGAGATGAAACGGGAAATTCAACTTTTAGATCGTCAGCTGGTATTGCGCCGCACGGGATTGGAATTCATCGGTCAAGTGCAGCGATTGTTGGAATCCCAACAAAGGCTGGAAATTCTCGTAAACGGTGAACTCGATCACGTGTACTTGCCCGATGTGGTGCGATGGCGGATGGCCTTAGAGCATGCCTTGGAAATTGTGAAGCTGGTCGAGATGCGTCAACAGTCTTATCATGGCGCGCATGGCGCGTTTGACTCCTTAGACATCCTCGTCGAACCCACATCCCACACCTCTACCCCTAATGTTAAAGGAGGTCCTTCATGACTCAACCTCAATCCGCATGGCCTACGGGCGAACAAGCTACGTTAGCCGCCGCGACTCGGGACCCAGGTTTTCTGGCGACAGTGCTCGATGCCGGTGACGAGGTATTTACGCACGCCACCAGTCGCCGGGTGTGGCAAATCATGGCCCAATTACGCGAACAAGGGCACCGCGTCGATCGGGCAGCCGTCGAACTCGCCTTGGGACAACCGCTCGATGCCCACCCCTCGACGGACTATTGGCCGGTTCTACTCGAGCAACGACTCCATCGTCAACTCGGGATGTTGGGACGCTGGCTCAACAAACCCCATGATCATCTCGGCGCGACGGCGGTGGCGGCCCGGGCGCTCCAATCGTTGAACCAAGCCCTCACCGCGACCCAGCAAAGTCGAGTCTTTGGGGCCGAGGAGGTAGCGGCCGACGGACTCTCGGGACTTGCCTTGGGAGACCCAACCTGGCTGTCGGCGGGGGTTACCCTCTGGGATACGGCGACGGCCGGCTGGGGTCCCCAAGACTTGGTGTTGCTCGGGGCCCGCCCCTCCCAAGGCAAAAGCGCCCTCGGGGTGCAGTGGGCCTGGAATACGGCGCAATCGGGCCGGGGCGTGGCGTTTTGTAGTGTGGAGATGGCCCCGGCGGCGATTGGTGTCCGCGCGCTGTCCCAAATCACGGGACTGCCCAAAGCCGCCTTGCAGGGGATTGCCCTAGCCTGGCCCACCACGCAAGATCCCCAAGTACTCCAAGCTTTAACGCATCTGCGCCAATGGCCTCTCCGGGTCATTGATGCCAATGGCGCCAGTGTGGCGGATCTCCAAGCCGCCGTGGCCCGAGCGGAATACAGCGGGCCCCGAATCGACGTGGTCATCATCGACTATCTGCAACTCCTCCAGTCTTCGCGCCGAGAATCTTCCCGCGAACAGGAAATTTCTCGGATGTCCCGGGATCTTAAAGCATGGGCGCGGCGGGATGGTCGGTTGGTGGTGGCCTTGAGTCAACTCAAACGCCCCAGTGATGCGGCACCGGATCACGTGCCGTCGTTATCTGATCTAAGAGAATCTGGAGCCCTCGAACAAGATGCCGATGGGGTGGCGTTTATCCACCACACCGAAGCCGGCGGCGTGGATCTGATTATGGCCAAGAACCGCAACGGCCCCACCGGACGCGTCCCGGTTCGCTGGGAGCCGTCGACGACGGTGTTTTACTAGGAGGCACTGATGCAAACTTTACGCGAAGTCCAACAAGCCGGGATTACGCTTTATGTGACCAAGACCGGCGAAATTCGCATGAAAGCACCCGGCTTACATCCCGCCGCCCTGAAGGTCTTACGCGCACACAAACCGGACATCATCGCGGAATGGCTGTGGACCTCGCTCCAGACCCCCGCCGTCTTGCAATGGGATGACTCCATCGCGGAGGCCATTTTGGCGTTCGCGATGCGGCTCATGGCCCATCCCCGGTTAGAGCGCTTAGACGACGCGGACGACATGCGACGGGCCGAAGCCGCCGTCGACTGGGCCTATCAATCCCATCAACTGGTGGCGGTCTTTGAGGCCGCCAAAACCTGGGTGCTGGCTGTCGCGGATCATGCCGTCCCGATCGGACCCACCCTTAAGACGTCGCCCGCGTCCTCGCATCACAGGGCTGGTACCGACAGCGAAAGCAGTACTGACAGCGAAAGAGGGGAACCCCATGGCAGCACTCATCGATCAACCGTTCGAAACACCCGAGACATCGCCTGATATCACGTCCACCGTGTGGCAGGAGGCCAGCCGCGCGCTCGCGAGACACTTTCGCGCCTGGCAGAATCAGGAGCTCACCATTACCTGCGACGAAAATTCTTTGTGGCCCGCCAAGAATCAAAAGGCCAAATCCCGCACGCTCTCCGGACTTGTCGATTATGTGACGTCATCCGGATTCGGCTTGCGCCACCAGATGCGCGGCACGTGGGGCGACGCGGAGGGGCCTTGGGTCCGCGTTTTCTTTGCGTGGACCGATCTCTGGCATACCCATGAACGGGTTTTGGTGAGCGGCACAATGACGGAAGGATCCCTGACCTGCGAGGCCCGGGACGTGGTCGCCGAATGGCTCGTCACCACCCAGGCCCAATGGCCTTTACGGGGACCAGAGTTAGTTAAGTCGGGGAACGCGGGGGGTGCCGATGCCGATGCCGCAGAACTCCACCATCGATTGGCTGAGCTTGCGGACTGAGGTCGATCTCGTCTCCCTAGTGCGGGAACGGATTCCTTTGGTCCAAAAGGGATCGCGGTGGCTCGGCCGCTGTCCCTTTCACGACGATAAAGCCCACCCCAATTTGGACGTGGCCCCGGATCGGCAGTACTGGCGCTGTTGGGTCTGCGGGGTGGGGGGGGATGCCGTCGATTGGATTCGGATGACGCAAAACTGTTCCACTATGGAGGCGGTGCGCTATCTCCGCCAATGGCGCGGGGATCCCGTGGTGCCCGCCCGGCCTTCGCGACCCGATCCCTTTCCCCGCGCCTCCCGGTCCCATCGCGATGCGGCCTATCAAGTGCTGGTATCGACACTCGGTTTATCGGATCCGCATCGGGATGCCTTATTGGCCCGGGGATTGTCCCTCCGGCAGATTCGTGCCAACGGCTATGCGAGTTTACCGCCGGGGGTCCGGTTGGAGGCCCTCGAAGCGCTCCGGCGATCGGTCTGGGACCTGCACGGGATTCCTGGGGTGGCCTATCATGCCGACCGGGATCGGTGGCAGATTAAAGGGGCTCCCGGCCTTTTGATTCCCGTGCGGGACCGCTTGGGACGGATTCAAGCCTGTCAAATCCGCAACGACGGCACGGGGCCCCGCTATCAATGGCTGACGTCAACACCGGATGATCACGGATGGACCGGGACCTCGTCCGGGACGCCGTTTCACGTGGCGGGCACTC
>JAKADW010000109.1 GCA_021820165.1 Bacillota bacterium | reverse complement strand
TAGGGGAGTCCGATGTTGGGGCAAGAACCGGTACCCTATGACGCGGTGGCTATCGACGAGCGAGAGAGTGTGAGGATCCCGATGAACGAGGCGGACCACTTAAGAATTCAAGTGGTGCTCCCGGGTCTACAACTCGGTGAATCGTGGGATGTGGCCAATCGGCTCGATGATGCCATAGAACAACACGTGGACTATGCGTTTGATGCCCGATCGGGGTACATTGCGGCGTGCCCGACCAATATTGGGACCGCCATGCGTGCCTCGGTGATGATGCACCTTCCAGCTTTGGTGCTGACGCACCAAGCGTCGCAAGTGTTTACCACCTTGGCTCAATTAGGGATGGTGGTGCGAGGACTCTATGGGGAAGGGTCCGAGGCGCTCGGCAATATCTTCCAGGTTTCGAATCAAGTGTCTCTGGGCCTTAGCGAGGAGGAGTTTATCCATAATTTAACCATCGTGACTCAGCAAATTGTGGGGCGCGAGCGCCACGCTCGCCAGCATTTGCTCCAAAATGCAGGAGTGGCGATGGCCGACCGTGTGGGTCGGGCCTGGGGGCTTCTCACCCACGCTCGGATTATATCGTCCGAAGAGGCGCTCCGCCTGCTTTCCGAGGTCAAGATCGGATCCGATTTGGGGCTCCTTAACGCCCCGCATGCCGCCACCTATGCGCAACTTACGGTAGAGACCCGCCCGGGCTTTCTTCAAATGACGGCTGGTAGAGAACTTAGTGCGGCGGAACGCGACCAATTACGAGCGGACAACTTGCGGCGGTTGTTAGGGGAAGAATAAGGGGAGTGAAGACACACGCGAACATGCTTGCGTGATGCGAAGGGGATGAAACCATGTTTGGACAGTTTACCGAAAAGGCACGACGCGTAGTCATTCACGCCCAGGATGAGGCACGGCGCATGGGGCATAATTTTGTGGGGACCAAACATTTGTTGTTGGGTCTTATCCGGGAAACCAATTCTTTGCCGGCCAAAGTGTTGCAATCCATTGGGCTCGACCTCGAAACAGTCCGTTCCGAGGTGCTTAAGGCGACGGGGAGAGGTCCGGCGATAGGACCCAACGACGAGGTGACGTTTACTCCGCGCGCCAAAAAAGTGGTGTTGGAATTAGCCGGTCAAGAGGCCCGCACGCTTAACCAAAATTACATTGGCCCAGAACACCTGCTTTTGGGCTTAATTCGCGAGGGGGAGGGCGTGGCCGCCCAAGTTTTGTTGGCGGCCGGGGCTGACCTTAGCAAAGTCCGGCACCAGTTGGTGCATACCAACGGTGCCCAGTCGGGCGGCCAAGGAGGCGCGGGCGAGGCGCCCAGCCAAGTCAATACGCCGACTTTGGATCTCTATGGTCGCGATTTAACCCAAATGGCCCGGGACAATAAACTGGATCCGGTGATCGGACGCGACAAAGAGGCAGAGCGCGTGATCCAAATTCTAAGCCGGAGGACCAAGAACAATCCGGTGCTTATTGGCGAGCCGGGGGTAGGTAAGACGGCGGTGGTGGAAGGGTTGGCCGAGCGAATTGTCGATAATAAGGTGCCGGAGACGTTAAAAGACCGGCGGGTGGTGGCTTTGGACTTGGGCGCGATGCTCGCTGGTTCTAAATATCGGGGCGAATTTGAGGACCGCCTGAAACGCGCCATGAACGAAATCCGTGAGGCGAAAAACGTGATTTTGTTTATCGACGAAATGCACACCATCGTGGGGGCCGGGGCAGCGGAAGGCGCCATCGATGCGGCCAACATTTTAAAGCCCGCACTGGCCCGCGGTGAGTTGCAAGCCATTGGGGCAACCACCCTCGATGAATACCGTAAGTATATTGAGCGGGATCCGGCTCTCGAGCGCCGATTCCAACCGATTATGGTCGAAGAACCGTCGTCCGACGAGGCGATTCAGATCCTTTATGGATTACGTGACCGCTACGAGGCCCACCATCGGGTCAACATTACCAGCCAGGCCATTGAAGCCGCTGTGCGTCTGTCGGATCGGTACGTGCCAGACCGATTTCTTCCCGACAAGGCCATCGATTTAATTGACGAGGCGGCCTCACGTGTTCGCCTAAAAAGCTATGTGGCCCCGCCGGATCTCAAAGACTTGGCGGGTAAGCTCGAAGAACTCCGCAAAGAAAAAGAAGCGGCGGTACAGGCTCAAGAATTCGAGAAGGCCGCGCAAATGCGCGATGAAGAACAAAAGCTACGGGAAGAACTCGACCATCAGACTCAAGAATGGCATACCCGGCAGGGCAAAGAGGCGATTAATGTGATGCCGGATGATATTGCACACATTGTGTCCTCGTGGACCGGAATTCCCACCGAACGGTTAGCGGCGGAAGAGTCCGAACGACTCTTGAAATTGGAAGAGGAACTGCATCGGCGCGTGGTGGGGCAACACGAGGCAGTTCAGGCCGTGAGTCGGGCGATTCGCCGAGCCCGAGCCGGCTTGAAGAATCCCCGCCGTCCGATTGGTTCTTTTCTGTTCCTGGGCCCAACCGGAGTTGGCAAATCGGAATTGGCCAAAGCCTTAGCGTCTTCGCTATTTGGCGATGAAGACGCAATGGTGACCATCGACATGTCTGAATATATGGAACGCCATGCGGTGTCCCGGCTGGTGGGTGCCCCTCCGGGCTATGTGGGCTACGAGGAAGGCGGTCAACTGACCGAAGCGGTGCGTCGCCACCCCTATTCCGTGGTCCTGTTGGACGAGATTGAGAAGGCGCATCCAGAAGTCTTCAACATTTTATTGCAGGTGTTGGAGGAAGGAAGACTAACCGAGTCGAAAGGTAGAACAGTCGACTTTCGCAACACGGTGATTATTATGACCTCAAACGTGGGCGCAGACGTCATTAAGCGCCAAGCGACGATTGGATTTCGCCGCGATAGTGAAGACGGTCAGTACCGTGAGATGAAAGATCGACTCATGGACGAGGTGAAAAGAACGTTTCGCCCCGAGTTCTTGAACCGGGTCGACGATATTATCGTCTTCCACGAACTATCCCAAGAACATTTGGCGCATATTGTGGGGATCATGTTCCAGGAGGTTACGGACCGGATCGGGCGCAACGGGTATCACTTGGAGATTACAGATGCGGCCAAGGACCTCATCGCGCGGGAGGGCTTCGATCCGGTGTTCGGGGCAAGACCGCTTCGGCGCGCGATTCAGCGACTAGTCGAAGATCAACTGGCTGAAGAAATTCTCGCTGGTCGCTTTCCCGAAGGCGCCAAAGTTCTCGTGGATAGTAAGGAAGGTCATATGACCTTCACGCGAGTGGATGACGCCACTACCGAATAGGAAGGGTGAGAGCAATCCGGGATCATAAGCGCTACGTATGCCAGGTTTGTGCCACCGCGAGTGCCCGGTGGCTCGGACGGTGTCCAGGGTGTGGTGGATACAGTACCATGCAAGAAGAAATCGTCGCCAAGAGTAGCGTCACAACCGGATCGACAGGGGGTTTGAAGCAACCGATACCCTTAAATCGCATCGAGACCGAGACGGTCTCCCGTTTCGACTCGGGTCTACCCGAGGTCGACCGGGTGCTTGGAGGCGGCGTAGTACCCGGTAGTTTTGTTTTACTGGGCGGTGACCCGGGCATTGGGAAGTCAACGCTACTTCTTCAAATTGCTGCGTTTGCCAGCCGTGAAGGGCCGGTGTTGTATGTGACGGCAGAAGAATCCCAGGCACAGACTCGGCTCCGGGCCGCTCGCTTGCAGACGGTGGGCGACAACCTATTTGTGCTGGCCGAAGGCGACATCCACCACATTGTCGAGGTACTTAGTTCCCGGTCTTGGCGTCTAGCCGTGGTGGATTCGCTACAAACGGTTTACAATCCGGAGCTAGAATCGGCTCCGGGTAGTGTAGGACAGGTCCGTGACGTGGCCGCTAGGCTCATGCGGGTGGCCAAAGGATCGGCCGATACCGCATGTCCCATCTTTTTGGTGGGGCATGTCACCAAAGAAGGGTCAATGCGGCCCGTAGCTTGAGGTAACTCTAGCTAAAGTACTGGGCTATATGCATGAATGGTTGAACGCATGAAGCGCGAGAGCCCTTCGTGGCAACCGAATGTGCAGGAAACGAGGCAATGCGCTTTGGATCCTCAGAGACAACACGCCCAGCTCCTGACAGTATGGGCACAAGGCAATAAGGCGTTTCGACGTTGGCAACATCATCGGGCTCAAGACTACGCACCCTGGGCGGAATTCGAACCCTGGTGGAACCTCGCTCGGAAACTGGAAGAAAAGGGCCTCGTGGCCCGGATGTTTCCTGCGCCCCATCCAGTGATTTTGGTCTCTGATGTGGGGCATCATCACAATGCTTGGTTTGCCGTAGTGTCCGATGCCATTCGGTGGCAGGATGTCTTTAAACATATCGTGGTCATTCACCCAGGGTCCGAAGCCTTGGCGTGGGATTCGGGACGGTTTACGGTTTCGATGGCGTGTGCTGCACGCTTGGGCACCAAACACTGGGACGTTTTACGAGAGACTCCGGTAGCCCCGGACGGACTCACGCGGATGGCCTGGGCACCTCTCGGGGTGGCTATTGAGATTCTGACCCTGCTCACTCTAAAACCCCGTGGGCGCAAGGCCTGGGCGTTAGAAGATCTCGAGTCTCTCGCGAAGCTTTTTCGGCATCGGGGCCAACCCCAATCGGTGATCCTGAAAGATCCTACCCGATATGCGTGGATTAAGACTCTGCCAACATCAGATGGGCAGCGATATGAATGGCCTGGTCAGGATGAAGACATTGTCCATTAAGCGCTAGCAGGTCCACGAGTGGTCGAACACTTAGTGGATGTGGTGTTAATGTTTGAAGGTGACCGCCAACACCCGTTTCGAACCTTGAGAGGGATTAAGAATCGTTTTGGCGCTACCAATGAGCTTGGTCTGTTCGCGATGCAAGGTGAAGGCTTGGTGGCGGTCGAAGACCCGTCTCGAAGCCTCTTGGCGGAGCGCCCGCTGGGCGCATCAGGGTCGGCGGTGGTGGCGGCCATAGAAGGTAGTCGACCGATTTTGGTGGAAGTCCAAGCCTTATTGGTGCGTTCCTACGGTAACCCACGTCGTGTGGTGTCGGGGCTCGATCCCCATCGTGTCGCCATTGTCCTGGCGGTTATTGAACGCCATCTAGGGGCGCGGGTGTCGGAAATGGACGCGTATTTTAAGTTGACCGGAGGCGTATCCTTAGACGATCCGGGATTGGACCTGGGTATTCTGGCAGCCGCCTTATCCAGCATCGAAGGGGTGCCGGTGGCACCGGAGTGGGTGGTGGCAGGTGAAGTAGGATTAACCGGCGAATTAAGGCGGGTGGCCCGTATCGATGACCGACTGAAAGAGGCGACTCATTTAGGGTTTAAGCGGGGCATGGTGCCCGGCGGTGGCCGAGAAATCTATCCCGGGATTGCCGTGGCCGGAGTCAGTCGCGTGGTCGATGCGGCAGAACGACTCGGATTGATTGGGAAAGGAGCCCCCTAAGGGGGCTCCTCCGCCATCCGGTGCCGAAGATTTGGGGGTGTTGCGGTCATGGATCAGATCTTAGGGATGTTGGCGATGGTTTCACCAGGAACCGCTCTCCGTGAGGCCATCGATAACATCATTAAAGCACGCACGGGAGCACTGATTGTGGTCGGCGGGGAACCGGGCATTGATGAGGATTTCGAGGGGGGATTTTCCCTCGACGTTCCGTTTCATCACGCCTTGGTGTATGAACTGGCTAAGATGGACGGCGCCATTGTTTTGGACCGCGAGATGAGCCGGATCCGGCGTGCCAATGTGGAACTCCGGCCCAAGTTGACGGCATCGTCCACCGAGACGGGTATGCGGCATCGTGCGGCGGAGCGTATTGCACGGACCCGAGACGCCATTGTGATTGCCGTGTCGCAACGTCGTAGCGTCGTGAGTATTTATGGGGGTGGGGCGCGCTACGTGCTCCACGACTTAAGCTTTATTTTGACCAAGGCTACCGGAGCCTTGACCTCGTTATCCCGCTATGACCGTTTGTACCGGAGCGCAGCGCGACGCTTGTTGGAAAATGAAGTGCGGGGCGCGTCATTTTTTGCCGATGTGGTGGAGGTGCTCCGTCGAGTCTTGATCGCGATCCAGATCCGTAATGAAATCTACCGCTATATTGTGGAACTAGGACGCGACGGGCGACTGATAGACCTCCAGTTAGAAGAATATCCCGATCTACATCGAGAATGGGAGTGGATCTTTGCCGATTATCGAGCTCAACCCAGCCTTAAGGTGTTGGATCCTGTGGAAATGGACGGGGCGGCCCAATGGGGACTAGAGCAATGGGCTCGGGCATTGGGATACCGGCGGACGCCCGATATGGTCGATGCCCGGGGCTTCCGATTATTACATACCGTACCGCGACTCCCAGAATCCGTGATACTGCAGGTGGTGGAAAAATTCGGGAGTTTAACGGGGCTACGCCAAGCGTCTCAGGATCAACTGGATCAGTTGCCCGACGTGGGGCCACAAAGGGCTCGGGCTATTTGTCAGTTATTCTTAGAGGGCTACTAAAACTGGGTGCGGATTTGGAACGAATAGCAGAGGGCGCGAAAAGTTAAAAGGTTCATTCGGGTAGCTCGCGGCTCAGCAGGATTTCTGAACCGTTCCAGCGAATCCTGATGCGGGGATCATTCACAAAGCGTAGGCGATTGTCGGTCGCACACGCCAGAGGAAGTGATGAGTACGGGTCTTGACATCCAAAACATGTCGGCAGAAGACTGGAACGCGGTTCGGAGAATTTACCAGGAAGGAATGGAAACAGGGCATGCCACCTTTGAGCAAAACATTCCTGCGTGGTCGGACTGGGACAGCGATCACGTAAAAGAGTGCCGACTTGTTGCGCGCTTGGATGGGGTGGTTGTGGGATGGGCTGCGTTAAGCCCTATTTCCAATCGGTGTGTATATGCTGGCGTAGCCGAGGTTAGTGTCTATG
>JAKADW010000108.1:5470-6973 GCA_021820165.1 Bacillota bacterium | reverse complement strand
GCTTTTGTGAGGGTTCCCGGAATCAAGAAGAGTATTCGGGTAAAGGAGTTCAGGAAATTGGGTCCCTATGTGGTGTTGGATTTGGAGACGACGGGTCTCGATCCCTATCGGGACGCCATCATTCAGGTGGCCATGCGGCATTCCGATGGGAGCGTCTGGTCTTCTTTGGTCAATCCTGGCCGTCCCATTCCCGACGCCATCATGAGACTGACCGGATTCCGAACCGCCGATTTCCAAACGGCACCCCAGATGGCTGAGATTCTCCCCACGGTGCGTGAATGGCTTAGAGGAGTCACGGTGGTCGGTCATAACGTGGGCTTTGATCTCGCCTTTCTAGCTCGGGCGGGCATTCATGTTGACCATTGGTTAGACACCCTCGAATGCAGTCGGTTGGCATTTCCCTTGCGCCCTCATCATGGACTCGGGGATTGGTTTCCCGATACTGAGGCGGTTCGCCATGACGCCCGCGTCGACACCCATCTCACGGAAGAATTATTGAAGACCATCGGTGAGCAATTGCGTCGTTTTACGCCGCAGTTACAACGCGACTTGGCCTACTTTTTAGGCCCCGAATGGCAGTGGTGGGATGTCCCGTTCCAAGAAGAGTCGGCGGATAGATTGTCGCCTCTTTACAGTCCAGCACCGGATGTATTTCAGGCGGATCCCCTGGAACGTGTGGAGGTCAAAGGGGACGCCGTCGAATGGCTATCGTCCCATGGTGCCCTGAAAGAGGTGGTGGACGGTTTCCAACCCCGGGAAGGTCAACAGCGGATGGCCCGGGCAGTTGACCACGCTTTTCATACCGGCGAGCTTTTGATGGTGGAAGCGGGGACGGGTACCGGGAAAAGTCTCGCCTACTTGACGCCGGCGATTCTTCGAGCGTTGGGCCAGGGTGAACGGGTGAGTGTCGCGACCCACACGGTCGCGCTGCAAGACCAGTTGTGGGTGAAGGACCTGCCCCAAGCTAGCCGTGAACTCCCCTTGAGGAGGGCGCTGGTCAAAGGGCGGGGCCGGTATTTATGTCTTTTCAAAACGGCAGAAGTCGTCCAGCAGACGCCGGCCTTAGGGGAATCCCGGGAACGTCGTTGGGCCATCGCCACGCTTCTGGCCTACATCGAGTCCACCGAGATCGGTGATGCGGAAGAGTATCCGTTGAAGAGCGAGATCGGGCGGTCGTTATGGACAGAAGTCATGGCAGATAGCCAAGCGTGTGCCGGCGCGCGTTGTCCCTTCGCTGGGCCTTGCTTCATGCGCCAAGCCCGCCACCGGGCAGAGTCCAGCCATCTTGTGGTGGTGAACCACGCTCTCTTAGCGGCCCACATTGCTAAGGGTAACGTCTTGCCGCCGTTTTCTCACCTCATCGTGGATGAGGCACACCATTTTGGTGAAATCTTGGAGCGGTCGCTGGGCTTTGAACTAGATGGAGAGCGCTTTCAACGCCGATTTCGCGACGTCATGCACCCGCGCAGGGGGATTTGGGCTCGATTATCCATGCCGCCTGAA
>JAKADW010000108.1:0-5460 GCA_021820165.1 Bacillota bacterium | reverse complement strand
GCCTGAACTCCTGGGACTTCGCCATACGATTCAGGAACGCTACCAAGCGTCATTAGATGGGTTGACAACGCTTACCAAAGACTTCGCGGCCGAGACACCTCCGGGGGAATACGATCGGCGTTCGGTGCGACTGACGCCAGCGCGCATGGAATTACTCCAGGAGGCGGGGCTCTGGACACGCGTCGAAGAGGTCATCCAGGCGTTTCGCAGCCTGGTCGATGCGAGCGAGCTCCTCTGGCAAGAAGCCGAGGCGCGACAAAATGCGAATGAAAATGCTAGCTGGTTACGTTTTCGGCAGTGGCAGCAGGAAATGGTCGAATATGCGGTTGGAATGACGGCCTGGAGCCAATTATCAGATGATCGGGTATCATGGTGGGAACTTCGCACGGGGCGTGAGGGCGAACCTTGGGCCACCTGGCGTTGGGCTCCCGTGGACATCGCGCCGCTCCTCAAGGAAAATCTTTGGAGCGAGGTAGCGAGTGCCATTCTGACATCGGCCACCCTGACAGTGAATGGCAAATTTGACTACATCAAGTCGGCCCTGGGAATGCCGGAAGACCGTCTAAAGACCATTAACGTGGGATCTCCATTTGAGTGGGATAAGCAGGCGCGGCTCTTAATTCCCACCGACAGTCCCAGTCCCAGTGACGACGCCTATCATGACCGGTTGGCTGCTCTCGTGGTAGAGGCGGCCAAATTGCGTGAGGGACGTACTCTCGTGCTACTCACGTCTTATCGGGCAGTGGAGGCATTGGCCTGGCGTATTCGCGGCCCCTTAGAAACGTACCATATTAGGACCTTGGCCCAGGGTATCGACGGTCCGGCTAGGCGGCTGGTGGAAGACTTCCGCCATGATGCTCAGGCAGTGCTCTTGGGTACCATGACGTATTGGGAGGGCGTGGACATTCCTGGGCAGAGCTTGGAGGTGGTGGTGATGGGACGGTTGCCATTTCGTGCCCCAGGAGATCCCTTAGAGGAGGCTAAGCAGGAGCGCATCGCCCGTTTAGGGCTATCGCCCTTTTACCGTCGAAGTCTTCCGGAGGCGGTCTTGCGCTTCCAGCAGGGATTCGGCCGCCTCATCCGCACCACCCGGGATCAAGGCGTGGTTGTGGTGTTCGATCCGCGCATTCAACCGGGTCGTACGCGCTACGCCAATACATTTTTAGCGTCATTGAAGGAGGTTCCTCGAATTTTGGGCTCACAAGGGGAACTCTTAGAGTCAATCCGAGAATTTTGGGGGCCGAACCATGCACATTCTCATCAGTAACGACGATGGCATTCAAGCGACAGGTATTCAGACGCTGAGGCGAGTCCTCGAGTCGGTTGCCACGATTACCTTGGTGGCGCCAGAAAAGCAGCGGAGCGCCATGGGCCATGCGATTACCATGCATAAACCGCTTTATGCCAAGAGCGTGGTCTATGGGCAGAACAGTCGTGGTTGGCGCGTTAACGGTACACCCGCCGACTGCGTGAAATTAGGGATTGGGGCGCTGGCCGGGGATCGCCCCGACTTGGTCTTGTCCGGCATCAACCATGGAACTAATCTGGGCCGGGATGTCTTTTATTCAGGCACGGTCTCGGCAGCCATGGAAGGGATGTTTCTGGGTGTCCCGGCGATCGCGTTGTCGCTGGAGGATGGCGACGATGGCGGGTTCGAGTGGGCCGCCCGGTTTGTTCGCTGGTGGTTAAGCGAGCCTGCATTTCATATGCCGCCGCCCGGTATCGTCTATAACGTCAATTTTCCGAGCCTTCGCCGGGGCAGGCCCCAGTCGATGCGGGTGGTGAAGTTGGGACAGCGTGAATATGTGAATGATTTCCAGCGAGCCGTGGATCCGCGGGGACGGGAGTACTTTTGGATTGCCGGAGACCGCGTCGACGATCTGCAAGATGAGGACACCGATGTCGCTCAACACCACCGAGGCGCCATCACTCTGACCCCCTTGCATATCCGTCTCACCGACAGTGACATGCTGTCCCGCTTGAAAAGTATGTCGGTACCTCTGAGCTTCTCTTAAGGCCCTGGGAAAGAAAGCGCTCGGACCCGGGCATGATAGACGTGGGGGGTGGCTTACTATGGCAGACGACCATCGTCCGCTCCTTCCCGAGTCCGAACGGGCTCTCGACCGCCTGAAGTATGAGGTTGCGGAGGACCTGGGCCTCGATGATGACATCAAGGAACGCGGTTGGGGCAACATGACCACCCGCGAGGTGGGCAAAATCGGGGGAAACATGGTTCGCCGTCTTATCCGTAAGGCCGAGAAGGACCTCGCCCGCGAGGATTGAGGAAGCCCCGGTGAAAACCGGGGCTTCTTGTCGCCTAACGATGGAACGGCAAATCCGCGGGTCACTTTCCGCACTGGGTGAACCTTGGCAGTGCGAGACGTATATTCTCCAGCGTGCCCACACATGAAGGTAGATTTTTGACGAGGAGTCCGTGTCGACGGAAACAGAATCCACACCTCCGCGCGGATGGCGACCGGGCGTTGTCGTAACGCGGGGTTCTCTCTACCCGTTCTCTAAAGACAACCGTCAAACCGTACGGACCGACATCTAAGCCCGCCCCAAATGGAATGGGGCCGGTTTTTTGTTCAGAACTTCTTGTCATGAACGGACCGCTCGGACGATATCTTGTGCCAAGAGGACAGGGAGACGTGACAGCGGGCGGGTTGGGAAGGAGGTGGAGGCGGTGAACATTCGCGCCATACTCGAAGGTTCTCTGATGGGATTAGCCGTAGCCATTGCCTTAGCGCTTTTACTGGCGTTGGTGGATTATCAGATGACGCTCACGGTGGTCGTGCAGAATGGCTTGATTTGGGTGGGGGCTGGGGTCACGGCTCTAGCCGCTGGCTGGGGTGCTGGTCGTATCGCCGAGGCCGGCGGTTGGCTCCACGGCGCTCTTTCCGCCATTACGTTGAATTTGGTGGCCACGGTGGTGGCCGAAACGGTGCATGCGGGTAATGTCACGCATTTGTGGACTGGGCTTGGATTAGCGCTGGTCGTCGGCCTATTGGGGGGCATGTTGGGCGCGGCCAGTCAATATTGATTAAAGTTCCGCAAATTGGTGCATCCTTCCAATGGAGGGATGCTTTATGGCCAGCAATATGGCCCATGCAATAAGTTCCATTTTGTCCGTGACGCTCTTAACCAGTGCGGGAAGCCCGGCCAGCCACTGGCAGATCGGTGAAAAGGGATACCGGGTCGCGGAGGTCCAAGCCCAACTGGGAGTGCTTGGTTTTGATGCCGGATCCGTCGATGGCCAGGTCTCGGAGCGGATGCTCCAAGCCACGGACGATTATGTGGCCGCGTTTGGCCTTTTGCCGAAGACCCCGGTGCGCACCGATTTGACGAAAACCATCCAAGCTCTGGGCACCGTTCCCAGTGGCACAAAGGGAACTTTGGTGTTGGCGGTCGAAAACGACCTGAGGATTCTTGGCCTTTACAGCGGTCCATTAAACGGTCAGTGGTCGCCTCAGTTAAAGCGCGCGATAGGGGGCTTTGACAAAAAGATGGGGCAGCCAACCGATGGCACCCTGTCGGCGCACATTTTGTCGCTCATCGCGCATATGACCGCCGTCCGGGTGACGGCACGCCATCACTGGGCCTACCGTGTCCGGCCGGGAGACACAATGTCCTCATTGGCTTTTGCATCCGGGCTACCATATCAGGGATTTGCGGCGGCCAATAATCAACATGGAGCCCAATTGGATGTGGGACAAACCATTCACTGGCGCACTGCGAGTCCCGCTTCCCCAAAGAAATCGCGCGCGCATTCGATACCCGGGGGAACCAAGAGTTCCGCCCCGTCGTCGTCCACACCGCCGCAATCGGGGGGGTCAACCGGGGTTTTGTCCAATTTGAAACCCATTTCCGATTTGGTGGTATATAATCCCAGCGCCACTGAAGCACGGGCTTTAATTCAGGCCGAGCAGAGCGACAATGTGAGTGTGGACGTGGCGGTGAGCGGCCAATGGGCGTTAACCCATCCGACACTCATGCACACCCTGTCTCGAGTTGGTAATGAGCTCGACCTCAATGGCTACAGTGGCCAGCGCTTAAATTCGTTACCCGCCTGGGGCGTAAAACAGGAATTAAGTTGGGGCCTGCACGCCTTCCAAGATTCCTTAGGACGGGCGCCCACCTTTGTCATCAGCGATGCAGCGGCGAACACAACGGTCACATCGGCGGCCGACGCCCTGAAATTGGTGATCATGAATCCTAATGACGTCATCACATCGGGGCCAAACGTCACCCAGAAAACGGAAACCGCCCTCTTAAGCCAACCCAATCGAGTCGTAGAGGTGTCAAAACCTCTCAATTGGTCCGAACTATTTCGCGATCTTAAGGCCAAAAGCTTTGTATTTGAGACGCTCGGGCAAATTTGGGCCAGCGAATAAGTCTGACCAACAAGGAGATTGTCGTATCGGTTGCGAATAGTCCCCAGTATATTGATAGGAGGGGATATCGTGGCTACGAGCACCACAACCAACAGGGGGATTACATCGTCGCAGTTGGCGGAGTGGCGAGCGGCCTTTCACGAGGAACCGCTGCGCGAGGTGATTGCCAACGCAATTATCAAAAATGGTGTGCAGGCCGTGGCGCAACGACGCCAGCGGGTGACCGAGATGACCTATGCTTTCTCGCATGAGATTCAGACGGGGGCCATTACCAATCAGAAACAGAGCGGCCGTTGCTGGCTCTTCGCGGGTTTGAATGTGATGCGAAAACCCATGGCTGAGCGCTTTCACGTGAAAGATTTCGAGCTCTCTCAAGCGTATCTGATGTTTTACGACAAGCTGGAAAAGGCCCATTACTTCCTGGAGAGTATTATCCACACGATTGACCAGCCCATTGAGGGGCGTCTCGTGTCATGGCTCTTGTCAGCCCCTCTCCAGGATGGTGGCCAGTGGGATATGTTTGTCAATTTAGTGGAGAAATACGGCGTGGTGCCCAAGGGAGTGATGCCGGAGTCGTTTCACTCCAGCAATTCCCGGGCGATGAATCAGTTGCTGACCGCCAAACTTCGGGAGGACGCAGCCCACCTCCGGGTCATGGGAGGCTCAGAGGCTTCCTTGCGTGAGGCCAAAGACCGCATGGTGGGCGAAATTTACTCGCTACTAGTGCAGTTTTTAGGCGAACCCCCGCAAGCCTTCACGTTTGAGTACCAAGATGACGACCACGTCTTTCACCGTGAAGGGTCTTTGACCCCTCAGGAGTTTCACGCGCGCTTTAATAGCGTCGACTTGAACCAATACGTAAGCGTGATTAACGCGCCTACCTCTGACAAACCCTTTTATCAAACGTACACGGTGGATTATCTCGGAAACGTTTCGGGCGGGCGGCCGGTTCTTTATCTTAACCTCCCCATCGAGGAATTTAAGGCGTTGGCCAAACAGCAGTTGGTTGACGGTGAGCCGGTGTGGTTTGGTTGCGATGTGGGGAAAATGTCCGAGCGGGAAACGG
>JAKADW010000107.1 GCA_021820165.1 Bacillota bacterium | reverse complement strand
CATTGGCATCTTTGGGGTCAAAGCGGTCGAATACGGAGGACGACGTTTCGCTAAGACCTAATCGGGGAGGCATCGGGAGGATCTGTCTGGATCTGGGAGGATTCTGGAGGCTCAGGTTAGTCAGAGGCTCTCACGCGATCTCTTCCCGTGATCTCATGGTTGAGCTTCGCCGTGGCTTTTGGAAGAATAGTGCCGCAAGTGGATTCGCCCATACAAGTCGGTCAATTCTAAGGAGGTGGGGAAAGTTCGCCCACAGAAGAATTTGAGCTTCCTTGAGAGGACCAGAGGGATGGCGTTAACCTATCGACCAATGTCCACCGAAGATGGTCCGCGGATATTTGACCTCGTGCGGACATCAGGTACATTGGATCTGAATTCCCGCTATACCTATCTTCTCTGGGGAAAGTACTTCGGTACAACGTCGCTGGTCGTGGAGGCATCAGAAGAGCTTATCGGCTGTGTTGTTGGTTTTCGACCTCCTGAGTGTGACGATACGCTGTTCGTTTGGCAAGTGGCCGTTCACCCTGACTATCGGGGCCAAGGTCTCGCAAAAACACTCATCTGCCGTTTGCTGGAGAGCTCCGGGGTGACCCATCTTGAGGCCACTGTGACTCCCGGAAATAGGGCCTCAGACGCATTATTCCGGGCCATCGCCCGCCGTTATGGGGCGGATTGCGAGGTTAACTTGTGCTTCGCTCGAGCCCTCTTTGGTGAGGGCGATCACGAGCCGGAATACCGCTATCGCATCGGTCCGCTCCGCGAGCGGGACCACCACGCATCCTAACTCACGACCGCATTTTTATGCTGTGCAAAGGGGGAGAACGTGTGTTCGACGATTACGGTAGTATGACCTATGCACCACTGGAGATTTTCGAAGAACGCGAGTCCGAGGTTCGAAGCTATATACGCAACTTCCCGACGATGCTTTCCCGAGCCCAGGGATCCCGAATGTGGGATATTCGCGGCCGCGAATACATCGACTTTTTTTCCGGCGCTGGCGCCCTCAACTACGGCCACAACAATCCCAAACTTAAAGCTCCGCTGTTACAGTACTTGGAAAACGATGGAATCACCCATAGTCTCGACATGGCCACCGAAGCGAAGGCCCAATTTCTAGAGAAGTTTCAGCGGGTGATTCTGGAAGCGCGCGACCTTCCCTATAAGGTCATGTTCCCGGGGCCGACTGGGACCAATGCGGTGGAAAGCGCCTTGAAACTGGCCCGCAAGGTAACCGGCCGGCAAACGGTGATGGCGTTCACGAACGCGTTTCACGGAATGACCCTGGGGTCTCTTGCAGTCACCGGCAATCGGTTTAAGCGGCGCGGAGCGGGCGTTCCGCTAGATTATACGGTCACCATGCCCTACGACCAGTTTTTTGGAGAAGCGGTGGACTCGGCAGCCTATTTGGAACAACTGTTGGAAGAAGGGGGGAGTGGTGTCTCCCGGCCGGCTGCAATCATTCTCGAAACGGTGCAAGGCGAGGGTGGCGTGCATGTGGCGAGTATCCCTTGGCTTCGAAAGATCGGGAATCTTTGCAAACGGATGGGAATCCTTCTCATTGTGGACGAGGTGCAGGTCGGCTGCGGCCGGACTGGGTCGTTCTTTAGCTTCGAGGAGGCAGGGCTAGTACCTGACATTGTTTGTCTCTCCAAGTCCATTAGTGGCTACGGGCTAGCCATGGCATTGACGTTGATGAAGCCGGAAATCGACGTGTTCGAGCCCGGCGAGCACAACGGTACGTTCCGCGGTCAAAACCCGGCGTTCGTCACGGCTACCGCTGCGCTGGAATATTGGGAGACATCGGAGTTGGAAAACGCCGTCCATCAAAAGGCCGCACTTACGCGAGGGCGGCTGGAACAGATCGCCTCCACTTATCCGTCCCTCAACTTGGAGGTGCGGGGCCGGGGCATGATTCAGGGATTGCTCTCATCGACATCGTCTTCGCTTGCGGGAAAGATTGCACGAGACGCCTTCGCGCGCGGGCTCATTGTGGAGACCTCGGGTCCTGAGGATGAGGTCTTAAAGCTATTGCCGGCTTTGACCATCGATGAGGAGGCGTTACATCGGGGATTGGATATTTTGGAGGATAGCGTCCGTCACGTGAGCAGTCATTAAGGAGGGTTTGCCGTGATCGTACGACAGTTACGTGACATTCAGGGAACAGACAGAGACGTGCAGGCGGACACATGGGCCAGTCGCCGGCTTATCTTGCACGATGATGGGGTGGGGTTTTCCGTCCATGACACCATTATGAAGGCGGGGACGGAAACCACCATGTGGTACAAGAATCACATCGAGGCGGTCTACTGCATCGAGGGCCAGGGGACGCTGGAGGATTTGGCCACCGGCGAGATTCATGCCCTAGCTCCCGGAACTCTCTATCTCTTGAATAATCACGACCGCCATGTGGTACGGCCTGCCACCGATATCCGTATGGTGTGCGTCTTCAACCCGGCCTGCACCGGCCGGGAAGTGCACGATGAAGAAGGCACCTATCCACTCTTGGCGAAGTAACAAGGAAAGGGGAAGTTCCGATGGCGTTAACCACCATGATTGACGACTATCCATCCCGTATGAATGACCAGCCAGCCGTTACCCCGCGAAAGGACCCGGTATGGCACCAAACCGGCTCTTCGGCTGATGGCCCATTGTCGGTCGAGCAACTCACCCGCTACGACCAAGAGGGGTATCTGCTATTAGAGAAGGTCTTTACCTCCGAAGAGGTTGACGGATTTCTTTCTGAGTTAACCCGCTTATGGGAGGCGAATCAGACGTCCTCTAACCCAGAGGTTATTCGGGAACCGGGTAGCGACGCGATTCGCTCCATATTCCGGGTTCATGAAACGAACCGTCTATTCAACCGCTTGTCACTCGATGCGCGTCTCTTCGGAGCGGCCCAGCAGGTGCTTGGGAGCGACGTCTATGTGCATCAATCGCGCATTAACTTGAAGCCGGGATTCACCGGGAAGGAATTCTACTGGCACTCTGACTTTGAGACCTGGCACGTTGAGGATGGCATGCCTCGCATGCGGGCGTTGAGCTTCTCGGTATTGCTCGACGACAATTTACCCTTTAATGGGTCACTGATGGTCATGCCGGGGTCGCATCGGGAATATGTGTCGACCGTCGGGCGCACACCGAAGGATCACTATAAAGAGTCGCTCCGTCGCCAACAGTATGGGGTGCCTGATGAGGAGAGCTTGACCCAGCTCTATCAACGCTATGGTCTCGCCATGCCCACAGGACCTGCTGGATCGGTATTAATGTTCGATTGTAATCTCATGCACGGCTCTGCAAGCAACATCACGCCGCTGTCCCGAAGAAACGTCTTCATCGTTTTCAATAGTGTGCAAAACGCTCTGGTCGCACCATTCTCCGGTGAGGCTCCGCGTCCCTCGTTTGTCGCGGCGCGTGATCCAAAATTGGTTCGATGGTAGCGAGGAGGGAGCAACATGACCGTCCAGGTCTTGAAATTCGGGGGCACGTCACTTCGGACTCTTGAGTCGCGACGACAAGCCGTAGGGCATGTGCAGGATGCATTGGCAGCATCATCTCGAGTCGTGGTGGTGGTCTCCGCTATGGGGCGTCACGGGGACCCTTATGCGACCGACACCTTACTCCAACAGATTGGCGGAGGTAGTGAGGTTCATGATCGCGACCGGGATCTGTTGATGGCCTGTGGCGAGACGATTTCGGCCGTGGTGTTTGCCCACCAGCTCAGTCTTCAGGGTATTTCCGCCAAGCCGATGACCGGTGGGCAGGCGGGTATCGAGACGGACGCGAGTCATGGCCGGGCCCGGATTGTCCGGATCCATCCGGAGGCCATTACCGATTGCTGGGACCAGGGCCTGGTGCCAGTGGTGGCTGGATTTCAAGGGGGGGCGCACGGCAGAGAAGTCACCACATTGGGCCGCGGGGGCAGTGATACCAGTGCGGCTGCCCTGGGCGTGGCATTAAAGGCCGACGCCGTCGACATTTTTACGGATGTGGACGGGGTGATGACGGCTGATCCGCGTCTCGTGCCTGAAGCCCGCCCAATTCCCGCTCTGAGATACCAAGATATGTACCAATTGGCTAGTCTTGGCGCGAAGGTGGTTCACCCGCGAGCCGTTGAGATGGCCATGCCGGAGAACATTCCCATCCGCGTGCGAAAGACGGGCTCGACGCACCCCGGCACAGTCATCGGCCGTGCGGTGGGGGAACTCGAAGAAGATCGACTCATGCCCCGTGTGATCGGCGTGACCCAACGGGAACAGGTGTGTCGATTGACGATAAAAGACACCGGTCGATCGCTTGCCGAAGTGTTTGGGGGCTTGGCCCGACCAGGGTTGGAAATGGACTGGATTGTCTCCGGCGATGGTTTTGTTTCACTGGTGGCATCGGGGCCTCATGCCGAGACGGCCATTCAATTGTTAGATGCCAACCAGATGTCGGTAGAGGTGGAAGAAGGCTTCTCGTCCGTGGCGGTGGTGGGTCGGGGCGCGGACCAAACGGGGGTTCTAGCCCAGGCGGTAGACGCCCTCGAGCAGCAATCCATCGAAATTATACAGTCCGGCCATTTAGCCCAGGGACTCGGAGTGTTGGTGGAGGAGGCCCGCATGGGAGAGGCGGTGCGCACGCTTCATCGAGCCTTTGCGCTGGGTGATCGAGCCACCACCAAAACCCTCATGAGTTAACGTCTTTGCCCAGTGGGGCCGGCATTTTCCTGCCGGCCCTTTTGCTGTTCTCTCCCGCTTTTGCTTTAAGACAATTTCGGGTATCATACCGGCCAACGAAGGCGGGGTGGTCGTATGTCCGGGATCGGACAACCGGTGGGAAAGGACTTTTGGGAGCAGGATACCGAAACCCTCGCTCGGGCGCTACTGAATCTGATTGTGGTACGGGAGACATCCGACGGGGTGATGGCCGGTCGGATTGTCGAATGCGAGATGTATCAGGGGCCATTCGATCGAGGGGCGCACAGTTACGGTGGGGTGCCGACCAAGCGTACCCAAGTGATGTTTGGTCCTCCGGGGCACGCCTACGTCTATCTCATATACGGCATGTATGAGTGCCTTAATGTGGTCACGGCTCCCGAGGGCGTCCCGCACGCTATCTTGCTACGGGCGTTGGAACCGCTTCATGGGATTGAGCTTATGCGCGCTCACGTGCCGGCGACCAAGCGACCCACTCCGGACGAACGGCTCGCTTCCGGACCCGGGAAACTTTGCCGCGCACTTCAAATTACCCGGCGGTTGTATGGCCACCCGTTAGACTCGCCGCCCCTCTATCTCGCCCATCCAAGCCACCCTTGGCCACCGTATGAGCGTGCTGTTGGCCCGCGTATCAACATTGATTACGCCGGTGAAGCGAGCCAATACCCCTGGCGTTTTTGGATTCATGGACACCCCTCGGTATCCGCGAAGGGAGGTCAATACCGAAGGCTCGAGCGGGTGTCGGACCCCCACTAATTCTGGGAACAGGCGAATGAATGTCACGGCACGCCCCGTAATGCCGTGGGGCATCTGCTACAATGACGGTAATATTACGTTTTGGAGGAGAGACGATGAAGACGGTGCACGCGGTATGCCCGCATGATTGTTATGACACGTGTGGGCTCACGGTAACCGTGGACCAAGACCGCATCGTCCGCATCGCAGGTGATGCCGCCCATCCCATTACCCAAGGTTTTTTGTGCTTCAAGGTAAACCGATATCAGGACCGGTTGTACCACCCCGATCGCATCCGCTACCCCCTTCGACGGATCGGACCCAAAGGATCAGGAAAATTTGAGCGGCTGTCTTGGGACCAGGCACTAGCCGAGGTAGCGTCGGCGCTCGGCACTATCGTTGATGAGTACGGTGGGGAAGCAGTGCTTCCGTACAGCTTTTCGGGCAACATGGGTGTATTGAGCGAAGGCTCCATGGACCGGCGCTTTTTCCACGCACTGGGGGCGTCGCGCTTGGATCGCACGATCTGTACGGCCGCAGCAGGGGCCGCCTTACGCCATGTCTATGGTAGCCAACTCGGCCCTGATCCGGAAACACTTCCTCGAGCACGTCTGGTGGTGCTCTGGGGCACCAATCCGATGGCCACGAACATTCACGAGGTCCCATTGCTCGACGCGGTTCAGACAGCGGGCGGGGAGGTCTGGTGCGTAGATCCGCTCAGGACGGCTACAGCCGACCGGGCCACTCAACATGTTCAAATCCGTCCGGGGAGCGATTACGCCCTCGCCATGGGACTGTCCCGAGCGGTCATTGATCTAGGACACGTAGACCAGGCCTTTGTGGCGGAACGCGTACAGGGCTTTGGGGATTTTCGCGAGGCCACCCGTCCGTGGACGCGAGAGCGGGTGCTATCGGAAACAGGTCTCTCCGATGATCGGTTCACGGCCTTTTTGGCCCAGATCACGCGTGAACGGCCGTTGCTCTTTCGCACCGGCTATGGGGTGCAGCGCCAAGATGATGGGGCCAAAGTAATTTGGGCCATATCCTGCCTCTCCATTATTCTGGGCACTCCCCAGCATGTGGGGGGTGGCCACCTCGTGACTAACAGCGGGGCGTTCGGCATCGACACCAAGCGTCTGACCCGCCCGGACCTTATCCCGGGATCGCTGCCGCGGCGCGTCAACATGCTGGAGCTGGGGGACGCGTTGAATCAACTGGACGATCCGCCGGTGAAGGCCTTGATTGTGTATAACAGCAACCCCGCCGCCACGGCGCCCGATCAGCGTGCCGTGCATCAAGGGCTTCAACGAGAAGACCTCTTCACAATCGTGCACGAACAGATGATGACCGACACCGCGCGTTATGCGGATTGGGTCTTTCCTGCGGCCATGGCCATGGAAACGTTGGACATTCATACCTCGTACTGGCATCGCTATATCCAGTTGTCAGAGCCGGCGACCAGGCCGTGGGGCGAATCGGTGTCGAACACCGAATTCTTCCGGCGCTTGGCCAAGGCCATGGGGATGAATCAAGCGGCGCTTCGAGCGACCGACGAGCAACTGATCGACGATGCCCTTGACGCCAGCCATCCCTGGATG
>JAKADW010000106.1 GCA_021820165.1 Bacillota bacterium | reverse complement strand
CAAGGACGTGCGCAAATTCAAGGCACCCCCTTGGTGGCGGGCGACTATCCAGCCATCGTTCCCCTCATTCCTTCGGGGATACGCACGGGGGCGGCCCATCTGACATGGGTCGATCGGTGCTATGAGCGGGGCGATGCGCTCAATATCGAGATCGCGGGCTGTGTGCACCGGTATCATGTACCATTGTCTCGAAGCGCGGTCATTGGGAAGCCGACCGCTCACCTCATGGATTTAGCCAAGGTGGTGGTCGAGGGCGTGGACGAGGCGCTGGCGGCCGTCCAAGTGGGTCGCATGACAGAAGATGTCGATCAGGCCTGGCAGCGGGTGATTCAGCGCTACGGGTATTCCAAGGAGTCGCGTCTCGGTTACTCGGTTGGGCTTAACTACCCACCGGACTGGGGCGAGCATACCGCGAGTCTTCGCGTCGGCGACAAGACGGTGCTCGAGACCAACATGGTGTTCCACTTAATTGCCGGTATGTGGCTTGACGGCTATGGACTCGAAGTCAGTGAATCGTTTCGGGTCACCCCTTTCGGGGCGGAAGTATTGGCTAATGTTGAGCGAAAACTTTTCGTACTGGATGATGAAGGGGATTTGGGAGGGACGGAATGGAAATTGTCGTTGAGCGGGAGTTAAGGGATGCCGTCAGTCTCAACATGGATGTGCTGGACGTGATTGAAGAGGGGTTTACCCTCATGGCCCAAGGCGCTGTCGAGACGCCACCGATCATGCGGATCGAGTTTCCGGAGTCCAATGGCGAGGTCGATGTGAAGGCGGCCAAAGTCATCGGTCGGGACTCCTTTGCCATCAAAGTGTCATCGGGCTTCTTCGACAATCCCCAGCGGGGATTGCCCAGCGGCAACGGCCTCATGGTGCTGTTGAGCGCAGTGAATGGCCAGCCGGAGGCACTTTTGCTCGATAACGGCTATCTCACCAACGTGCGGACGGCGGCGGCGGGAGCCATCGCAGCCAAATACCTCGCCAATCCGCGCGTGGATACGGTCGGCATCATCGGATCCGGTGCCCAGGCGCGAGCTCAGTTAGAAGCGTTGGCGCTGGTGCGAGGCTTCCAAAAGGTGCTGGTCTATTCCCGCGATTCACATCGCGCCCGCCAGTATGCCGCGGAAATGACAAGCCGCATGGGGGTGCCCGTCCTGTGCTCGGAATCAGCGGAGGAGGTCGTCCGCGGGTCAGATATCGTGGTGACGACGACGTCTGCAAGTGCGCCGGTCTTGCGCGCCGAGTGGCTTCATCCCGGTCTTCATATAACGGCGATGGGATCGGATGCCGAATTCAAGCAAGAACTCGATCCGTGGATCTTTGCCCAGGCGGATAAGGTGTGCTGCGACCTGATTAGCCAATGTGCGCGTCTGGGTGAATGGCACCACGCGTCGGAATTGGGCATTCACCGCAATGATCTGATGGAATTGGGCGAACTCACATCGAAGCGTGTTCTGGGCCGCACCCATCCCGATCACATTACCGTCTGCGACCTGACGGGTACTGGGGTGCAAGATACCATGATGGCGATCTACGCCTTAGAGCGCGTGCAGGCCATGCGCTTGGAGAGCCGCGTCATCTAGCTGTTTAGAGAAAGGGTGAGACCATGCGTGGAAGTCACACGGAAAACACAGGAATCGGCACGCGATCGGTTTGGGGAGGGGAGGACGAGTATCTTCTTCAGGGGGCCACTCAAGTGCCGGTCGTTTACAGTGTCGGGTATGGCTATGATGATATCGACCAGTGGCATGAAGTCGCGTTGGGCATTCGACCGGGCCATATCTACGGACGGAATACCAATCCGACCGTGCATGTATTCGAGGAAAAAATTCGGCTTTTAGAGGGCGCCGAAGCGGCGACCAGTTTTTCGACCGGAATGGCGGCCATTAGTGGTACCTTGTTCACTTTGCTTCGGCCGGGGGACCGCGTCGTCTCGTTGGTGGACACATACGGAGGGACCAACAAGATCTTCAGTGAGTTTTTGCCGAATTTTCATATCGAACCCGTGTTGTGTCCCACGACGGATCACGAGTCTATCATTCGCGAGGTTCAAAAAGGGGCCCAGGTGCTCTATTTGGAGAGCCCGACAAACCCGACCTTAAAGGTTGTCGATTTAAAGCGCCTCATTGAGGCGGCGCATGCGGTGGGTGCGCTGGTGGTGGTCGACAACACGTTTGCGACCCCCATCAACCAGCATCCCATTGCCCTTGGAGCTGATTTGGTAATTCATAGCGCCACTAAGTTCCTCGGCGGGCATGCCGATGCGTTGGGCGGCGTGGTATGTGGACGTGAGGATCTGGTGAGCCAGATCTACCATTACCGTGAAATCAATGGCGCCACCCTTCATCCGATGTCGGCCTATCTATTGCTGCGGGGGATGAAGACCTTGCACTTAAGGGTACGCCAGCAGTGTGCGTCCGCGATGCGTATCGCTCAATTCCTGGCGAATCACGATGCCGTCGAAAAGGTGTATTATCCGGGACTCGAAGATCATGAGAACCATCACATTGCCGCCCAGCAAATGGAACAGTTCGGGGGCGTTTTGAGTTTCTCCTTAAAGGGAGGCTTCGAGTCCGTTCGCTCGTTTCTTCCCAATCTCCACTACGCCCATTTAGCGGCCAATCTTGGCGCCGTCGAGACGACGGCGGGTCCCCCCCGGACCACCAGCCACGTCGAACTGACGGCACAAGAGCGCGCCCGACTCGGGATCCCGGAAACGCTGATCCGCTATTCCGTCGGGATTGAGGACCCGGAAGATCTCATCCAAGACTTGGCCCAAGGATTGGAGCGAATGGCCTATGAGCTTGATCTCCGATCCTAATGGAGCGGTGACCCATCCGAAAGGCGGGGCCATGGCGCGGGCCGAACACCTGGCGCCCGAGATGAAAGCGTGGCGTCGCGCTTTTCATCGTCGGCCTGAACGCTCCTTCCACGAGTTTGAGACGGCGGCCCGAGTGGCTTCGATTTTAGAAGCCATCCCGGGAATGACGGTTATACGAGAATTTGCGGGGACGACAGCCGTGGTCGGCCGCCTCGGCACACCGGGTCCACATCACGTGGCGCTGAGGGCCGACATGGACGCCCTTCCCATCGAAGAGCCGGCATCCGATGCGGATTTCTTTTCCGATACCCCGGGCCTCATGCACGCCTGTGGTCATGATGGGCACATGGCCATCTTGTTAGGGGCGGCCCACCTCATCGCGGAAAGCTTAGCCCATGGCGAGATGGCGGGACGGGTCACCTTTATCTTTCAGCCCGCCGAAGAGACAGCCGACGCCAATGGCAACACGGGCGCCCCCTATTTGCTGGATGCTGGCGTTTTGGATGGGGTTGATGCGCTGATGGCGCTTCACATGGATCCCCAGTCTCCGGTGGGGACGGTCCGGTTACACGATGGAGCCTGCATGGCCAATGTCGACAACTTTCGGGCTCGCGTGATCGGGCACGGTGGTCATGCGGGATATCCCAACTTGGCGCTGGACCCGTTGTGGCTTTTGATTCCCGTCTTGGAAGCGGTTCACGGCATCAGAGCTCGACGCTTGTCGCCGCTTGACTCGGCTGCCGTCAGTGTTTGCCATATCGAGGGGGGGACGACCAACAATGTGATTCCCCCCTATGTCGATTTGGCGGGAACCCTCCGCAGCTATCGTGACGATGTGCGCGAGGCGTTGACCGAGGAATTAAGACGGGCCCTTTCGGTGTCCGAGGCGTTAGGCGGGCATTACGAGCTTTCGGTCGAACGGTGCGAGCCGGCGGTATTGAATAGCTTCGGAATTAACCGCGTGCTGGCAGGCGTTATGCAGGAGGCGCTGCACTTAATGCCCTCATGGACGGGGCCCTTTGGAATGGGCGGGGAAGATTTCGGCTTTATGAGCCGCAAGGTCCCCGCCAGTCTATTCTTTCTCGGGTGCGCCGACCCGGCGGGCACCCTGACGAGCCTTCATTCACCGGATTTCTTCCTCGATGAGCGGGCGCTACCCATTGGCTCCGCCATTTTCCTCGAGGCGGTGAAGGCGATTTTGAACGACGGTTTGTAGACGAGGGGGATGTACATGAAGCGGCGGCTAGCGATTTTAGGATTTGGGACCGTAGGTCAGGGATTGGCCGAGATTTTGCTTCGGAAGCGAGACACCTTGAAGCGGGAGTATGATGCGGAGTTCGAGGTGGTGGCCATCAGCGACCTGGTCAAGGGAGCCCTCTACCATCCTGATGGGCTTGATTTAGGCGAGGTGATGAACGCGCTGGAGGCGACGGGAAACTTCGGGGCGTACCCAGACGTGGCGGGCTTGGTCCGGGGATTGGACAGCCTCACGACGATTCGTGACACCGAGGCGGACACGATTATCGAGGCTACCTTCACGAACGTCCTAGACGGCCAACCCGGACTCGACCACTGCCGGGAAGCGCTCGGGCTCGGGAAAAACGTGGTCACGACCAACAAGGGGCCGATTGCCTTGGCCTTAGGGGAGTTGAGAACCATCGCCGACAAGTCGGGGGCTCGCCTTCTTTATGAAGGGACGGTGATGAGCGGCACTCCGGTCATCCGCTTTGCCGCGTCGGCACTCCCGGGAAACCACATTGAAAGCGTCCGGGCTATTTTGAACGGCACCTCCAATTACATCCTCACGCGCATGGAAGAAGGACTGGAATTTCAAGATGCCTTGGTGGAGGCGCAGAGGTTAGGCTATGCCGAAGCGGATCCGACCAATGATGTCGATGGATTTGATGCGCAGTATAAAGTGATGATTTTGGCCCAAGCCTTATTCGGTGCGAAGATTCCACGCCATGATGTCTCTTGTACGGGAATCCGGGCGATTACCCGAAAGGACGTGAACGAGGCGCGCCAAAAAGGGGGGCGGTACAAGTTGGTGGCATCGCTAAAAGAGACACCCGATGGAGTCCAGGGGCGGGTGCAACCAGAAATCGTGTCGGAGACGGATCCGCTCTCGGGGGTCGGGGGCGCGACCAATGCGATTTCCTTTTGCTCGGACCTTTTAGGGGATGTGACCGTAATCGGAGCCGGAGCCGGACGAATGGAAACAGGATATGCCCTTTTGGCCGATTGCTTGAGTTTGATTCGGGGACAAATTTAGGGGGGATCATGGTGACCAATCTTACCATGCCGAATGACTGGCCGATGTACATAGGGGGGACGCCACGTAAGGGGTGTGGAACGGACGTGAGGGACCCGGGAAGCGGGGAGATCATTGCCCAAGTTCCCCGGGCGAGTGAAGCGGATGTGGCAGCGGCTCTTGACCAGGCGGAGGAGGGAGCGCGAATCGGGCGGAGCCTTCCCACGCACCGGCGCATGGAAATTCTGAGGCGTGCGGCTAACTGTCTGGAAGCCGAACTCGAGGCGGTGGCCCGCCTTATCGCCCGCGAGAGCAGCAAGACCATCCGCGAAGCGCGAAAGGAGGCGGGGCGCTGCGTGGATACCCTCCGCTTAAGCGCGGAGGAGGCACGGCGTCTCGGGGGTGAGGTCATTCGCTTCGACCAAGCCCGAGGGAGTGATAATCGGATGGGCTTTTGGGACCGGGGACCACTCGGCGTGGTGACCGCCATCACCCCCTTCAACGACCCACTCAATTTGGTGGCTCACAAGGTGGGGCCGGCAATCGCCATGGGAAACGCGGTGGTATTGAAACCCTCGGAAAAAACTCCCTTGTCCGCCATCAAACTGGCCGAACTGTTGTATGAAGCGGGCCTTCCCGGCCCGATGCTGAGTGTCCTCACGGGGTCGGCGGCGAACCTGGGAGACCAATTGATTCAGGATGCGCGCGTGCGCATGGTCACATTTACCGGAGGAATTCAGACGGGCCGCCACATCGCCCAGATGGTGGGGCTTAAGAAAGTGTCGATGGAGTTGGGATCAAACTCGCCGGTGATCATTCTCGATGACGCCGATTTAAATTTAGCGGCCCGTGCGACAGTTTCCGGGGCATTTTGGGCGGCCGGTCAAAATTGCTTGGGGGTGCAGCGGATTTTCATCCAAGATTCGGTCTATGAGGAGATCAAGGACAGGATTGTCGCATTAACGCGTCAGCTCACGGTGGGCGACAAGCTTAACGAGGCGACAGACATGGGTCCCTTGATTAACGAGCACGAGGCTCAACGCGTGGAGGCCTGGGTCGAGGATGCGCGCCGGCATGGCGCACGCATTTTGACCGGCGGGGCCCGCCATGAGGCCTATTATCAACCGACCATCCTTGAGGATGTGCCGGCCGGTGCCATCGTGCTCGAGGAGGAGATTTTTGGTCCCGTCGCGAGTTTAGTGCCCGTGCGGGATCTCGATGAGGCGATTTTTCACGCGAACGATGTCAATTATGGCTTACAGGCGGGCGTGTTTACGGGCAACCTCAACCGAGCCTTCCAGGCCATCCGCACGCTCGATGTGGGTGGGGTGATGATTAACGACTCCAGTGATTATCGCATCGATGCCATGCCGTTTGGTGGGGTTAAGGGGTCGGGATTAGGGCGCGAAGGCGTGCGGTTCACCTGTGAAGCCATGAGTGAGCCGAAGGTTGTCTGCTTCAATTTGGAGGCTTGACCATGCAGTGGGATCTCGGAGCGTGGGAGGAAGACATCCGACGGGCGTCCGAGCGTATTGCTCCCTTTGTGGAGCGAAGCCCGGTGGTGCGATCCTGGCGCATGAGCCGACAACTGGGATACCCGGTTTGGTGGAAGTGCGACCAGTTTCAAGCGAGTGGCGCGTTTAAAATGCGGGGCGCCGCGAATGCGTTACTCTCGCGACCGGAGGCGGAACGGGTCCAGGGCGCTATCACCTACTCGACGGGGAATCACGGCTTGGCGGTGGCCTACATCTGTCGGGACCTCGGGATTCCCGCCGTGATTTGCGTGTCCAAGCTCGTTCCGAACGCGAAAGTCGAGGCGCTGCGGAGGAGCGGTGCCCGGGTGATGGTTGAAGGGGAGAGTCAGGATGAGGCGAAAAAGGTCGCTGAGCGTCTCGCGGACGAAGAGGGATTAATTCTGATTCCACCGTTTGATGATTCGGCGGTGATCGCGGGGCAGGGAACA
>JAKADW010000105.1 GCA_021820165.1 Bacillota bacterium | reverse complement strand
CCCCAAAGTCTAGGGGCTCGCTCCCGTACCCCTCCTTGTCCGGAGGAGCCATGGCAATAGGCGCAGGCTTCTTGATAGAGAGCAGCACCGGTCAAGGGCGTGGGGCTTGCCGCGGATGAGATGGGGGCGGCAAGGGCGGAAATACCGGCCACAAGCGGTAGGGAAAGCCACACATAGAAGGGTCTTCGTCGTTTCATGCGCTGCCTCCTCCTTCGTGTGATAGGGTGGCCGAGTTCCGGTAAAAGTATCCTGACGACAATCTTTCAGGTACAATCCCAGGCAGGAGGCATGGTTATGTCGGAATCCCACCACCATCATCACGGTCCCTGGACCATGGAACAGTTGCAACGTCTTGAACAGCCGGAACGAGAGGCATTGATGCCACGGGGAGTGGTTTTGGCGGAGATTAATGCCAAACTTGGCGAAAAAGTGGCCGACGTGGGCGCGGGACTTGGTTGGCTCACCTTTCCCTTGGCCGTCGCGGTGGGTCAGAGCGGGCGGGTGTTGGCCATTGATCCAAGCCACGAGGGAATCGAGCGTATTCGTTCACGAGCTCAAACGGAAGGCCTTTCGCAAGTTGAAACGCTGGAACGGGGAGCCGAGGACACCGGACTTCCGGGGGAGTCCGTTGACGCTCTGGTTTGGCATACCATGTATCACGATGTAGCCGACCGAGCCCGTGCACTAAGCGAGATGTTTCGGATTCTAAAGTCTGCCGGCCGCTGGGTGATTGTGGACTGGGACAAGGAAGACATGGAGGTCGGCCCGCCCACCGCGGTCAGAATGTCGCCGGGCGAGGTCCGCGGTGAAGTGGAAAAGGCCGGATTTCGGGTCAAACGAGAGTGGAAGGCGGGACCAGTGACGTGGGGTTTAACGGTCGAGAAGCCTTAGAGGCCCTCGGGGCCGGCATCGACATCACCGCCGTGGAGCGGGTGGCGGCCTTATGTGGCCGGAAATCCCGCGCCATGGCACGGCTCTTCACGCCGGTTGAGATTGACGATGCGGGAAGTGGTCGCCACCAATTCCCGCGACTGGCGAGTCGGTTTGCCGCTAAAGAGGCGCTGATTAAGGCTGCAGGAGGGCTTCACGGCAGTACGTATCGCGATATTGAAATTCGTCGGCGGCCTGGGGAGGCACCCGTGGTGCGCGTCTCGGGGCCTCTCCGGTCATGGCTGGACAAGGCCGGGCTTGCCATTACGCTTTCGCTGAGCCATGAGCGGGATTTCGCTGTCGCGATGGTTTTTTTGGTGCCTCGTGAGGGAGGGCAATCGCATGTTAGGGGCAGTGTGGACACTTGAAGAAGCGCGGCTGGCGGACCAGCGGGCGGAGGCCGGCGGTGTTCCGAAGGGCGCCCTATTAGCCCAAGCGGGGCTGCAACTGGCGCGTTTCATTCAACACCGGGTTCCGGATGGCCGGGTAGTGGTTCTTGCCGGGCCCGGTTCAAACGGCGGCGACGGGTGGGTGGCGGCCCGCCACCTAGTCCGTTTTCGACCGGTGACCGTCATCCCCGTGGCCGAACCCCGATTTCCTGATGCCGAGAACTGGGTATCGGCCGCGCGGGCGGCCGGCGTATCCGTTTCCTTATGTCATGAGGACTTGTCCGCGGCGGCCGTTGTGGTCGACGCCATTTACGGGACAGGATTTCACGGCGCGGTGGCCAAAAGCCCGGCGGGGCCATGGCTTCAGGCGGTGGCGGAACGGGACCTCCCGGTCATTCACGTGGATCTGCCTAGTGGGGTGGACACGAATAGCGGGCATTATGACGGCCCGAAACTTCGGTCGCTGGCCACGCTGACAATGGGTGCGGCCAAATGGGGCTTAGTCAGTTATCCCGCCGCCGAGGCGACCGGGGATCTGGTGGTCGCCGATATTGGGCTTTTTTCCGAGACCACCACCGCCCATTTTACAGATCCCCGCTGGGCGAAAAACACGGTGCCCGGCATGACTCGCATAGGGCACAAATATGACCGCGGCCATGTGGTGGTGATCGGCGGATCGGCTGCCATGCCCGGAGCCCCCGTGCTGGCCGGGCTCGGGGCGTTAGCGGCCGGGGCCGGGCTTGTGGAACTGGTGGTGCCGCGGGGAACCTGGGGACGCGTTGCCGTCTCGCCGGCGCTGATTGTCCATGGGGTTCATGAGACGGCCGATGGTAGTCTTCAACTGAGCGACACGTTGGTGGAACGGGCCGCACGAGCTGACGCGTTGGTCATTGGTCCGGGGCTAGGCCCCACCGCTCCCCCAACCATTTTGGATGCTTTGTCAGAGCTTCACGTCCCGGCCGTATTGGATGCAGACGGCATTCGGATCTACGCCCAAAGCGGGGCGAATTTAGGGTCGCATTGGGTTTTAACGCCGCATGCCGGTGAGATGGGGGCGATTTTAGGGAGGACGGCTAAGGATGTCAACCAAAATCGCCGCCAAGCGGTCCTCGACGCCGTGCAGAAGACCTCGCGGGCTCTTTTGTTAAAGGGGCTTTACACCCTTATCGGATCGCCTAACGGGCCCATCCGGGTCAATCCAACCGGGAGTGCGGCCTTAGCCACTGCCGGCAGCGGCGATGTATTGAGCGGCATGGTGGCAAGCCTCCTGGCTCAGGGAATAAAGCCCGAGGACGCGCTGGCGCTGGCGTCCTATTGGCATGGCTTTGCCGGGGAATTAGGGGGGGCTGCGCGGGGAATTTCCTTGACGTCCATGGACCTGGTCGAGTATCTTGGGCCGGCTTGGCGCGTGATCCAGCAAGAAGTGGCGCCGTCGGGCGTGAGCTATTGGAGGTAGAAATGAAGGCGGCGAATCTTCGTGCGACCACGGCGTCCGTGGATTTGAGAGCTATTCGTGACAATGTGAGATTCTTTCGGCGTCTGGTCGGCGACCGGGTGAGCGTTATGGCGGTGGTGAAAGCCGATGGCTATGGGCATGGGGCGGTCGAGTGCGCCCGAGCGGCCATCCGCGGAGGGGCGGATTGGCTCGGCGTCGCACAGGCGGAGGAAGGGGTCGAGCTTCGGGAAGCAGGGCTTGGCGTCCCGATTTTAATTTTAGGGCCCAGCAATGCCGAGCAGACGTTAATCGCCATGGCCCATGACTTAGATGTGGTGGTGACCTCCGAGAACGGTTGGACCGCTATTCTTGACGCGCAAAAGATTTCCGGGAGCCGCCCACGGGTGCACTTAAAGGTCGATACCGGGATGGGCCGGGTGGGTGTTCGGCCGGATACGGTGGTTAGCGAATGGATCCCTCGGTTAACCTCCGGGGTTGTAGAGTTTCAAGGGCTCATGTCGCACTTAGCGGCCAGCGACGAGCCGGAGGTGGACACCACCAGACAGCAGTTGCAGGTGTTTTTGGACGTGATTGAGGCCATTCGCACGTCCGGTGTGCCGCTTCCGCCCGTCTTACACCTTGCGAACTCGGCTGCGGCCTTGCGGTTTCCCGGGACCCACTTCACTCTGGTGCGGGTGGGAATTGGGATGTATGGGGCGCTTGACATTCCTGAGGCCGGGGCGTTGCACCCAGCGATGGAGATGTGGAGCGAAGTAAGCTTGGTTAAACGCGTGCCGGCAGGCACAGCGATTGGCTACGGTGGCACCTTCATCACGGATCGGGATTCGACCATTGCTACCATTCCTGTTGGATATGCCGACGGATATCGACGGGCTTTTTCAAACCGCGCCTCAGTGTTGCTCGCCGGTGCGTACTGTCCGGTGGTGGGGCGAGTGTCCATGGATCAGATAACCGTGCTGGTCCCGGAAGGCATGTCTGTCAAAATTGGCGACCGGGTGGTGTTGCTGGGCCCGGATACGACTGCGACGGTCAGCGTCCATGATTGGGCGCGTTGGGCGGACACCATTTCCTATGAGGTGTTGACAGGGATTTCTGGCCGCGTTCGACGGGTTTATCGCGGGTCGGAAATGGAATAATTAGGGAAATACGGTCGTTGACCCTATTTCCGGCGAAAGCTATAATACGAGAGAGATACGGGAAAAAGAGGTGGGCGTTTTGACAGATAACCGCCGCGTGGTGGTCAGGTTGCCGCATCATCTCGTCGATGCTTTGGACCAGGTGGCGTCCGGTGAAGGCCGACACCGTAGTGAACTGATTCGTGAGAGTGTCGAATTTTATCTCGCGGAGCAACGGCGCCAGGAAATTCGTCAAGCATTGATTCAAGGGTATCAAGAAATGGGCTTTCTGAACTCGGCGCTCGCCGAGGAGCGATGGGATCTGGTGGGAGTGCCAAAGGAGTAGTCGTGGCCGGTACAGATGTGACAGTGCGCCGGGGCGATATTTTTTTTGCGGATCTTTCTCCGGTCGTGGGATCGGAACAGGGCGGTGTGCGCCCTGTTTTAATTTTGCAAAACGATATTGGTAATCGCTACAGTCCAACGACCATCGTGTGCGCGGTCACGTCACAGGTTCTGAAGGCTCGGCTACCTATTCATGTCGAAGTGAAGGCCGAGGAATCGCATCTTGACCGGGACTCGGTCATTTTGTTGGAGCAAATTCGGACGATTGACAAGCGGCGCCTTCGGGAGCGCATCGCGCATTTGACTCCTGAGGTTATGTCTCGGGTGAATCAGGCGATTGTCATTAGCTTAGGACTGACAGAGCTTTAAGGTTTCCATGACGTCAGATACACTGATATCGTGCATGGGAAATGGGGGAACCGTCGATGAAACCGATGATTGGAATATCAATGTCGCGCGACTATCGCTATCAAAACACTGCACGTGACTTTATCCGCGCCACCTATCTGGACGCGGTGGCGCGAGCCGGGGGAATCCCGCTCGCGCTTGTGAACCTCGAGGAAAGTTTGGCCTTATTTCCGTTGTTAAGTGGACTTCTCCTGACCGGCGGTGGGGACTTTGACCCGGAACTCTTCGGCGAGGTGGATCGGGGTACCGATTGGTCGGGCGTGTCGCGGGAGCGGGATCAGAGCGAAATGGCCTTTATTCGGGAGGCTAACCGTTTGGATATGCCGATTTTTGGGATTTGTCGCGGTGCCCAGGCGATGGCCATCGGTTTCGGTGGTTCGTTAATTCAAGATCTGCCCACGGCTCGCCCGGACCCGGAATTATTGCCACATAGCCAAAAGGCGGAACGCGTGGAAGTAACCCATCCGGTATCGGTCGAGCCGGGTACCCGCATTCACGACCTAACCGGAGAGACCCGTTTTATGGTCAACTCCTTTCACCATCAAGCCGTCGACCGGGTACCCGACGGATTCCGAGTGTCGGCCACGGCACCCGACGGGGTCATTGAGGCCATTGAACGGCCTGGCGGCCGGTTCTTAGTAGGCGTGCAGTGGCATCCGGAGGATCTGGAAGTCCAGCACCAAACGGCTTCTCGACTGTTTCGCGGCTTTGTCGAAGCGTGCCAGGAATATCAAGCGAGGAGAGAGAGCCGTGTCTGAGACAGCCATTGAGCTTTGGCGGGGAGGCCGCATGGAAAGTTGCGTGCGGGCTGATGTGGCCGTGGTCGACAGCGTGGGGACTGTACGATATTGGTTTGGCAATCCGGATCGGGAAACGTTTTGGCGCTCCAGCGCCAAACCATTTCAGGCCATGCCCATTATTATGAGTGGTGCCGCCGAAACTTATCGTTTTGGCCCCCGGGAAGTGGCGATGGTGTGCGCCTCGCATGGGGGGCAACCGATGCACGTGGAGCTGGTGCAAAATTTGCTAAAGCGCATTGATGCCTCTCCGGACAACCTCATCTGCGGTGTGCATCCGCCGTCGGATCGGGAAAGCGCCCGTGCTCTCTACGCGCGAGGTGAGGATCCCTACGTCTTGCACAACAATTGCAGCGGCAAGCATACCGGCATGCTAACCCTTGCGCGGGCATTAAACGCGCCCTTGGATGGCTATGAGAAACCTGACCACCCTGTGCAGCGGACTATTCGGGATAATGTTGCCTATATGACGGGAGTCGACCGCGAAAGTCTTCACACCGGCACCGACGGTTGTGGCGTCCCCACCTTTTATCTCCCCCTCTCCCGCATGGCGTACAGCTATGCCCGTCTCGTGGATCCTCGGGGCTTGGACGGTGCCCATGCCGGTGCCGCCCTAATCATTAGTGAAGCCATGCGTATGCATCCGGAACTCGTTTCCGGAACTGGCCGACTCGAAGTCGTGCTGGCGGAGGCGTCCGACCACCGGTTCGTGTCTAAGGGCGGGGCAGAGGCGGTATTCTGCCTCGGGATTCCGGACAAGGGCTTGGGTATCGCCGTCAAGGTCGACGACGGCAACAGCCGGGTCATCCCGACTTTGGTCACCTCAGTGTTGGACCAGATGGGCGTACTCGGCATGGCGGAGCGGGTCAAACTCCAATCCGAGATTCATCCGGAGATTCGGAACCATGCAGGAACCCTCGTGGGAGAGATTCGCCCGGTGATGGAACTTAAGTCCGGACGACTGGCATAGTTGCCGACCTGCTTTTGTTCTCCAGAAGGTCCCTGATCAGAGAATTTACCTATTAATACGCCTCCTTATGATGAGTGGCCCTTGCCTGAACTCATCTGGGAGGCGTATTGGCTTGTGCCATCTTTCAAGGCCACGCTTAAGTTAGATCGTTAAGCACGTGTGCCCGTAGCGCGCTGCCGACGACCATTGGACGTTTCCATGGCGTCTTTTTACCTTTGTCGGCCATGGACTGGTGCAAGAAGTTCGTCTTGAGGCTTCATCAGAAAACCAGCGCGGCCCTGTGCGTTAGGACTTGGCCCGCCTCCGCGTGAAGGATGGTGGCTAGTTGGTCAGACGGGTCGGGCCATCAGGTCGCATTGCATTAGCGGTGGAAACCGCGCTCGGCCCAGGGCCTCCTGCCAATGGCGAACGGCTTCCAAGCTCGGAGAAACGTGTTGCCATTGCCATCAAAGGGGCCCCGTAGCAATTCGCCGATCCAAAAGCGTTGGTAGTCGGACATGCTAAGCGGCTCCTGGCGCGATTCCCGCCTTATCCAAGATATCCATCCGCACCCTGTTTGTGAGGTTGCGGGTGCATTTTGCTAAAGGAGCCCGGCGCCGGGGAATTTTTCTACGAGGCGTCCTTATGGCGGGGCAGTCCCAGAACGGATCCCCGT
>JAKADW010000104.1 GCA_021820165.1 Bacillota bacterium | reverse complement strand
CCGCGGTACGTTCATCGGGTATCAGTTTACCTTCATGCTCCCATCGACGTAACGTCGAGGGAGTCACGCCTAAAAATTCGGCTGCTTCACGAATGCCCAAGTGTCCGGTTCATACCTAAATTATACAACCATGGATAACTATAGGTAAAGATTTATGAAACGGTTAAAACCCTTATCCTCCCCACGGATAAATCCGGGGGATTCCTGTGCCTCGCGGTCACAGGTTCCTGTTTCATCGCACCATCGCTTCTTAGGGCGTACGCCGTTCGTCCACGAGAGGGTGCTCCCCAGGCTCACCGGGCGTGTCCCGCCCTGTCTGACATCCGAACCACCGTTTGCGGGGCGGGACTTGGTTTTCGCCCCGCCCACGCAAGGGTTTGATGCGCTTTTAGCATATTTGCCCCTAACGGGCCAACGGGCTTATATCCCCACGCCTAAAGGCGGGGGCTTTACGCCCGATTTTGGTAAAAGGGCCACGGATAGAGGACGACCATGACCAACGCGGGAATCCTGCCACATCTCGAGAAAATTTCATAGGGAAATAGTTTCGACAAAAAAGAAGTCAGTAGGTTCCATTCGCATAAATGGCCAGCTCAGCCATAGCATGGTACAGGGGGTAGGGATATGCGTTTACGAACTAGCCCAATGAGAAGCCTTTCGCGGCTCACGCCAAAGCAGCGTATCGGCGCTGGAGTTGTCTTATGTCTTACCATTATTGCGGTATTGCTTTTAGGGCGCAATTGGAACCCGCACGCCATTGGCAACATGCCGGGCCCGGTGCAGCAGGTGCTAGATACGCCCACCCTGTCCGGGAACGATATTTTTATCAACATTCTTCGGGCCACTGGTCATGTGAAGGACATTAGTCGGGGCGTTATGCCAGGGGACTACAGTTGGGGACCTACGTCGGCGAACGAGAACAATGTGTATTATGTGGATTTTGAGGTGCCGGTTAATCTTTCCGGCATCGCAAAGCAACTCGGCTATAATCCCGAAGTGTCCAAGGCCTCGGTGCCCTCAGGGAATCCTGAGAGTGGTAACAGCATTGCCTATGACGAATACGTCGATATTAAACCCATTCCTAACTTAGCGTCTGATCGCCTGTATTTCGATCCAGATACCCATATGGCCAAGTTTTCCTTTAAGCTTAATGCCAACGGTATGGTGTTGGATGAATCGTGGGACTCGGTCACGGTCGATAGCTAGTTGCGGGTCCTCTCACGTCAATAGACCAAGGCAAACCGGATTGGTTGTGGTCCACGAGGACGAGGTGGTTGGGAGCAACGATATCCGTTCGAAGCGGGGGAGGGCCTTCGCCATGCGCGAGGGACTTCGAACCCGCGACAAGCGGGGGTTTTGCGGGAAGACCTCAGGGCGGGTGGATGCATGGGCTCTTACCGTGGGCTAAACACCTGACGAGTAGCCACCATTATTAGTCGCCGTGAGCCTCTATCTTCAAGGTACGGGGTTTTTACGTCATCCCCCGGATGTAGGTGTCGACGAGGCCAGATGTTCAGAAGGTGCGCGAACCTGTCCGGGGTTGTGGGGAGCTTCGGTGTGGTAAAGAAGTGAGGTTAAGTGACAGACGCGGCCCCTGATTTGCGCCCAGCGCTGGGACAGTTTTACTTCCACAGTACGCGTGGTAGGGAGTGCTTGGTCGAGCAGGGCGACTACTTCCGTATCGACAATTACTCGGTGGAAAAACTCGTCGAATTTCTTCGTCGGGGAGATCGAGAAGCTGAATGCCCACGTTCCTTTGCGAACAAATTAATCTTTGCCGCGGTCGTCAGTCGGCTCGATGGCATGGCCCCCGAAGACATCGGTCAGAATCCGGACTTTCCCTCCCAATAAAACTGGATCAGTCCGAGGGAGGGCCAGATCGATCATTCGCTCCACGAAATAGGGACATGCGCATGGGACTTCCGCAGGCTTGTGGGTCTCATCATATGACCCCGACTTTATTTTGTCGGGCCAACCATTGTCATTTGCCTGCGCGATACCGTTTCCCGATATCGATGCCCGGCTCGTCTCCAAGTGATTGTCGCCCGACCGGGAACCTGGGCAAGCTCTACGGCGGTTGTGAAGCCCGCTGCGTGCGAGTAACCTACCGGCGGATTGCCGGCCGGGGGATATGAATGCCCATCAAAACGAACGCGGACATCATGGGCCGTTCCGGGTCCTTCATACCAGAAGGCGGCGTATACCACCGGCTGGTCCTTAGAGAGAATCCACCAGCCGGTGCGGACCTCAGTCGGGTCTACATATACCCCCCAGGAACGGCCGTTGGGTGTCGGCGAATAGGCATTAGAAAACTGATTGGCGTCCGCCCAGATATCGGATCCGCAGCCGGCAAAGAGGGTTGTGGCCAATATTCCAAGAAGAGCCCAAGGGATGAGATTGCGCTTACGAACGACGGCATGCCACCATTCGGCCTTCGAGCTCGTGGCTATCGCTCCCTTCTTATCCATTTCATTATCGCAAGAGCGAGTCGGTAGCGTCGATGATATGCGGCAGTAATTGCCTGTCTTTTTTTAGGCTAGGAGCCACGGGACAACGTGGCGAGAGACAATGGCCGTTCCCTGTGTTGGGCATGAATGAAAAAGGCTTCTCCAAGCGCCACCGTACTCCTTTTTCGCTACACTTTTTTAGAGGCAACGAAGGCGTTTTTACGTGAGCTCGCGCGATTCCTTTTCAATTACCTTCCTGCGGTGGTTAAATGAAGGTAACCAGGAGGGATAGCCTTGCCAGAAAAGCTCGGCTTCAATACGCGTGCGATTCATGTCGGCCAATCACCGGATCCCATAACCGGTGCGACCGTACCGCCTTTGTATCTCACATCGACCTTCACCCAGCCGGCACTAGGCCGGCATTTGGGCTATGAGTATGGCCGCAACGACAATCCCACCCGCCAATCCTTGGAAGAGGCATTGGCATCGCTGGAGCAGGGATCGGGTGCTGTGGCCTTTGCTTCGGGGATGGCGGCAAGCGATGCCGTTTTACGGATGCTGTCTCCGGGCGACCGCGTGCTTGCCGCGGAAGACTTGTATGGAGGCGTCTATCGGCTATTGGAACGCGTCTATCGGGACAGTGGGGTGACAACCGATTATGTCGACCCGAGGGATTCCGAAGCCTTGAGCCGCGCGTTGGAAGGTGTCGCTCCCAAACTAATATGGCTCGAAAGCCCCTCTAACCCGCTCTTAAAAGTGTATGATATTCAGGCGGTAGCGGCACTAGCGCACCGTTACGGTGCATGGCTGGTAGTCGACAACACCTTTGCTTCCCCATATAATCAAAATCCTTTAGTGTTGGGTGCGGACATCGTGGTGCATTCAACCACCAAATACATCGGTGGCCACTCGGACGTCATTGGTGGTGCGGTGGTTGTCCGTGACGAAACGATTCTCGAGACCCTTCGTTTCTTGCGCAACACGGCCGGCGCCACGCTGGGCCCATTCGAAGCGTGGCTCACTTTGCGCGGGTTGAAGACACTGGGCGTGCGCATGGAAAAGCACGCGGAAAATGCCGCTCGGATCGTGGCGTTTTTACGAGACCATCCTCACGTGGCGCGCGTCTATTATCCGGACCGGGAGCAAGTGCCCATGCGCACGTCTGGGGGCATGGTGAGCTTTTTGTTGCAGGAGAGTCCGGGAACCGATTCTAAAGCGGCCATCAAGCGGGTTATGGAATCGTTTCAGGTGTTCTCCCTAGCCGAAAGTTTAGGGGGAGTGGAGTCGTTGGTGGGGCATCCCGCAACCATGACGCATGCAGCCATCCCGGAGGCGGAACGTCGGCGTCGGGGAATTTTGGACAACCTTATCCGTTTGTCGGTGGGGATCGAGGACGGCGACGACCTCGTAGACGACTTGGATCAGGCCCTCAAGAAGGCTACAACGCCGTGAGACAAGATGCCTGGTCGATTTTAGGTGTTCCGCCCGGGTCACCCAAAGACATGGTGCGGGCGCAGTATCTCCGGTTGGTCCGCTTGAACCACCCGGATCAATATCAGGGGAGCCCGGTCGAACAGGCGCGCCATGAAGAGATAATGAAACAGGTCACCTGGGCCTATCAAGAGATTGTCCAGGGCCGTGCACGGGTCGAGACGACGCCTCCCAAATCTCCGGGGGCGCCGCCTAGGCGACCGGCTCCGAATATTTACGACTTGCAATGCCGTGCGCACGGACGTTGGGCGGTGGGGTTTTGCACCGTGTGTGCGACACCGCTCTGTAGCCGTTGCGACGAATCCTTGACGGGGTATTGCCCGGCGCATCGGCCGGGTGGTTTTTGGTAGAGGAGGGAGACCACATGGAGAGAACATGGGGTTCATGGATTGATAATCAAGAGCTGATGAGTGGCCGCACCTATGCCGTCCGTCACACGTATACCGGCGAGGTTGTGGCCGAGGTGGCAGAAGCGGATCGAGGCATCGTGGATCTGGCCGTGGCGAGCGCCGAGGCAGCGCTGAGGCAGCCTTTGAGTGTGCATAGCCGGGCCAATATCTTGGAAAAGGCCGCGGAACTTCTCGAAGCGCACCGAGAGGATTTGGCCTTGACCATGGCCCAAGAGGCCGGGAAGCCCTTGAAGGATGCTCGTGGTGAGGTGTCTCGCGGACAACAAACGCTCCGTTATTCAGCGGTCGCTGCTCGTACCCTGCATGGCGAGGAGATTCCGGTGCGGGGGAATCCCGGATCCGAATCCCGGGTTGCGGTGACCTTTCGCAAACCCTATGGAGTGGTGTTGGCGATTACCCCGTTTAACTTCCCCTTAAATCTAGTCCTACATAAAGTGGGGCCCGCGTTGGCGGGGGGGAACGCCGTGGTGCTGAAACCGGCCCCCACGACACCGCTGACCGCGCTGAAGCTTGCACGAATCTTCCAGGAAGCCGGGCTTCCTGGCGGGTGGCTCAACGTGGTCACGGGAGCCGCGCCAGAAGTGGGGGCACAGTTGGTGGCGCATCCTGGCGTCCGGCTGATCAGCTTTACCGGATCGGCAGCGGTGGGCGAAACCATTCGAAAGAATGCCGGCCTTCGCCCGGTATTGTTGGAGCTGGGCAACAATTCGGCGAACATTGTTCATGATGACGCGGATTTAGACCTAGCGGCTCGGACGCTCGCCGCACGGGCCTACGGGTATGCGGGCCAAGTTTGCATTTCGGTGCAGCGAATTTATGTCCACCGTTCAGTCTACGAACCATTTCGGGATCGCATCGCCGATGCGGTGAGAAACCTTAAGGTCGGCAATCCCGAAGATCCCGATACCGATGTGGGGCCAATGATTTCCGAAACGGCCGCTGAACGTGCTTGGTCGTGGACAGAAGAGGCGCTCAGCCAGGGCGCACGGGCCGTTGTGCCAGGTGCGCGGAATGGGGCTACAGTATCCCCTGTGTTGTTGGAGCAGGTGGCTCCATCGATGCGTGTGATGGCGGAAGAGGTGTTTGCCCCCCTGGCCGGCCTTGTACCCTATGATCACATCACTGAAGCGCTCGACTGGGTCAATCAGAGCCGCTATGGTCTTCAGGCGGGCGTGTTTACGCGAAGCCTGGACGTGGCGTTTCAGGCGGCCAGGACATTGGAAGTGGGTGGGGTGATCATCAACGACTCCTCTGCCTACCGTGCCGACAATATGCCTTACGGGGGCGTTAAGGATTCCGGCATTGGCCGCGAGGGCCCGGAACATGCCATTTTGGAAATGACCTATCCCACCGTGATGGTGGTCAATCTTCCCAACTAGGGGGACCCATGCGCTACTGGATGGTGTTTGATATCGAGACCGTGCCCGATGCTGAGGCGGGCCGACGTTGGTTGAACTTGGAAGGGGTCGACGAGGGAGTTGTTCGACGGGCGATGCTGGAGACGCGCCGGGAGGAGACGGGTCAGTCGGATTTCCTGAAACCGCCCTTTCATCAAGTGGTGGCGATTTCGGCGGCGCTGGTGGACGGTGACGGGGTGATCCGTAAATTAGGTCCTGTGGGCGACGTCCTTGATGACGAAGAATCGTTGCTACGCGACTTTTTTCGCATCGTAGAAGAAGTCAAACCGCGCCTGGTGGGCTGGAACAGCTCGGGGTTCGACATCCCCACACTGCTCTACCGTGCTATGCGACACCAAATTCCAGCGCCGGTCTTTTATCAGATTGGCGAGCCCTATCACGGGTATCGCAAACGCTTTGATGAAGAGTCGCATCTCGACTTGATGGATCTGCTGAGCGGATATGGAGCGTCCGCGCGGGTGAGTTTGGATGAAATGGGGGCTCTCTTGGGAGTCCCCGGCAAGCTTAGTGTGGACGGCAGCCAGGTCATGGATCTCTATGAAAACGGACAACAAGAACGCATTCGCCAGTATTGTTCCCACGATGTGCTCACAACCACCTTGGTCTTTTCCTACTACGCCTACCACCGCGGGTGGCTGGACGGCGACACGCGTCAAAATCTCCTCTCCAGTGCACGCCGCTTTGTGTTTGACTCAGATGATCCGGGTTGGTTGCCCTACCGCGATGCGTGGCAAAGGCTTGGCGTGGACCGAGGTCTTTCGTGAGCGATTGGTATCTGGCGGGGGGAGAACAAGAGCGTCTACAGGGCCTTTTGTCCGAGGTTTTCGGACTTCAAGAACTTCGGCCCTTTCAGACGGACGTGATGGCGCGTCTCTTGAAGGGCCAGTCCGTTTTAGCTGTCGTGTCCACTGGGGCTGGGAAATCCCTTTGCTATCAACTCCCTGCCCTTTATTGGGACAAGCCGGTATTGGTGATTTCACCGTTGGTGGCGCTGATGCATGACCAAGCGAGCCGTATGGGTGATCTCGGCGTTCCCGCGGCTGCGCTAACCGGCTATCTGAAGCGCGATGAGCAGGATGATCTCATAAAAGACTGGGTTGAAGGCCACCTGCGTCTTTTGTATGCGGCACCGGAACGGCTTTCCGATCCGCGGCTGGGCCATGCTCTGAAACGCCGTTCGCCGGCGTTAGTGGTTGTCGATGAAGCGCATTGCATCTCGGCGTGGGGCTACGATTTCCGTCCGGAATACCGGCGTATTCGGGCATTTCGCGAGATGGTCGGCAATCCTCCGTTGCTCGCCCTGACGGCGACGGCCA
>JAKADW010000103.1 GCA_021820165.1 Bacillota bacterium | reverse complement strand
GTCAAATAGCGACCACAAAAAGCGCGTAACGAGATGTCGAATCATGGCTACGCCCTCCTTCTCAGTGCGCGGTAACTTTCACCCAACTGCGTCACAGCAATGATGGTGATAACGATGGCCAACCCGGGATAAATCACCAAGCCCGGGTCAGCTCCGTAATAATTCTGGGACTGCGCAATCATGAGCCCCCAATCGGGTGTCGGCGGCTGTACCCCAACCCCTAGGTAGCTCAGGCCCGACTCTAATAGAAAAACTTGGGCCATCGTCAAGACGCCTCGCACAATGACGGTATCGAGTACGTTGGGCCACAGGTGCCGGACCATGAGACGCCAGGGCGAAGAGCCCAATGCCTGGGCTGCCGAGATGAAATCTTGTTCGCGTAGAGTAAGAACTTCGGCGCGCACGAGGCGGGCGGTGTAGGTCCAATAGATGGCGGCAATAATCACGATCAAATTGATAAGGCTGGGAGAAACAATGAGAACAATCGCGACGGCGAATAGCGTCAAGGGAAAACTCATCAGGATATTTACAAAGCGGGAAATCAGCGTGTCGACCCACCCACCCAAATATCCGGCGGCGGTCCCCAACACGATACCCACCAGAGACGAGAAGATGCTGGCAATCGCACTAATCAATAAGGCCGGACGGCCGCCCCAGATGAGGCGGCTCAACTCATCCCGTCCAAATTGATCGGTGCCCAAGGGAAATTCGCGGCTCGGACCCAAGGGGTTGCCCGCCGCTGTTAATCCATTGGCAAATAATTTATCGGGATTATGCGGGGCCAAGACCGGCGCCAAGACTGCAATGGCGACTAAGCATAAGACCACCGCCCCCGCCACGGCCATCATGGTGTAAGCGTGGCGCCGTTTTGATGGCCGCCTTCTCGGCTGTTTTGGAGCCTTGATCGCTTTTTGCGGCACCGCACTCACCCGACCGCCCCCCTTCCTATTTGCCTGACAATCTCAGGTGGCTATAGACAGCCGGAAAGTAGACCGCTGGAGCGGTGAATCCCTGCACACGACTCGAATGGAAGTAGGTCAGTTCCGGGTAGAACAACGGAACATATGCAGCGTCCTGCATGGCCCTTTTGTCTATCTGCTTGTATAACGCGGTCCTTTGGGCCCCGAGCGGCATGGCGGCTGCGGCGGTTTCCATCGTGTCCAACTTGGGGTCATTCAGAAAAGCCGGATTCGAGCCACCAACCACGGCGGGAGACGTCAAGAATCCTCCAACGAAGTCCGCCGGATCCGGGTAGTCCATGTACCAGCTATAGGTCATCATGGGCATCTTCGCCTGCGCCGACGATTCGGTCGGTAAGGGCTTGGCCGTGACCTGAATCCCGATCGCTTTCAAGTCAGCTTCGACCTCGGTTTCAATCTGAGAGCCCCCAGTCTGTTCGCTGGCCAGCCCCAACGTGGTAGAAAATCCATGGGGGAAACCCGCTTGGGTGAGCAATTGCTTAGCCTTGGTTGGGTTGTATGGATAGGGATTTGGAATGTTGGACCCGAAGCCCGGAAGCGAAGAGGGTAGGATGCCGTTGGCCACCTGGGCTCGTCCATTCAAAAGCTGTACCAGATGCTTTTTATTAATCGCCATCTGCACCGCTTTGCGTACCAAAGGATTATTGAATGGCGCGACCCGTTCATTAAGCGCCAGCAAGATGACCGCCGGCTGATACCCTGCAGTAATATCCGCCGCATATTGGGGATTGGCCTTCAATTGCTGGTAATTGGCCGAGGGGATGCCATCGCCCACCAAGTCGGCCTGCCCGTTTTCGACTCGGAGGATGCCCACCGACGGATCCACGTTAAAGTCAAACTTCAAATGCGGGGGGTAGGTATGGGCGTTCAAATTGTAATGCGCATTCTGATTAAGGGTCATACTTTGGCCGGTCTTCCATTGGCCCACCACGTACGGCCCGTCTGTAACCGGCTTAGTCGCAACCTGGCTAATGGCCTTCGGATACACCGGGAACGATGCGGGCACACCCAATACGTACGGAAACGCGGAATATGCCGTACTCAACGTATACTGTAGGGTATGGGTGCCCAGTGCGGTGATTCCGAGCGTCGTCGATTGCCCTGCCTCATACGCGCTCGCTCCTTTAATCATCCACCACAGATAGGTATCCGGTGACTGAAATTTCGAGGAAAGTTCGGTGCGCAACGAATACACGAAGTCTTCGGCCGTGACGGGTTTGCCGTTGGACCACGTGGCCTTGGGGTTAAGATGAATCGTATACACCAAACCGTGGTCAGAAATAATCGGCTTCGACGCGGCCACCACAGGAACGAGTGTCCCTTGGTGATTAATGCTGTAAAGGCCCACATAAAGGGCCCGCCCAATGTTCCAATCCTCCCCATCGTAAATCTTACGGGGATCGATGGTCTGGGGATTTCCGCTCCAGGTGACCGTCATGGTGGCGTTGGCCAAGCCGGCCGAAGTCTTTGACGTAGGCGCTTGGGAGGTGGACCCACATCCCGCCAGCGCGGCACTCAAAATCATGGTGGAAAGCATGCCAATGGTTCGCTTACCCATATCGTTTCCTCCTCTGAATCATAATGGGCCGACATCGGCCCTGTAACCGACTTGGTAATGCGGTGCATCGCACAATACTAAATGTCTTCCCCAGATGTCTAATCTCGGCCAACCTCACCACCACCCACGCGCAAACCTCTGCCAATCCGGTTAGTGGTAGTTTTTTGCATGATATCATCCTACATGGATGATATCAATCTTTATGCGCAAATTTTAGAAGATCATGATAACGATGTGGTTCCGCTCATACTTTTGTGTTACCATGGCTTCTGCAAAGACTGCAAACGTGGTCGTCGAAAAGATCCGATGGATATTTTCATTCGTACACGCATTGGATGGCCACTTAACATGGGTGTGAGGTGTGGAATGTGATCAGCACGCTACAAGACCTGCAGGCGCGAGTGATGGACCAAGGGACTACGCCGGGCGCTAATCGCCAAATTGCCCAGTACGTGACCCAGCACTGGCGAGATGTCTCCTTAATGTCGGCCGTAGAACTGGCCGACGCTTGCGACGTGAGTCAATCGACGGTTTCCCGCTTTTGCATGGGGCTCGGGTTTTCCGGATTTGCAGAATTCGTGCGCACCTTGCAAGATTTAATTCGGGAGGAATGGAAAGCACCGGATCGCGCTCGCTATTTGCACCGCCCGCCATCGGCTGACGTGGATCCGCTCATTGCCGAAGAGATCGCCAATTTGTCCGAACTCCCCGCTCTAAGCCAGAGTAGCGAAGGAAAAGCCATGGTTCAGTTTGTCCTGCGATCGCCGCGGCTGGTGCTGGCAGGAGCTCGTGCCTCGGCCACGGTGATGCCCTATGCGGCGTACTTCTTAAGTAAAATTCGCGATAGTGTTGAATGCGTCACACCGGACACGCCTCAATGGACTGCTCTGGCATCTCGGGTTCAACCGGATACCGCGGTGTTGGCTTTCGTATTTCCCCGATATTCTGCAGTCCTCTTGGATTGGCTCACTGACGTAGCCCGCTGGGCCACACCCATAGCCGCCATTACAGATCGTCGGCACACACCTGTCGAGGCCCTGGCGCGTCCGGTGGCGGTGGTGCCGGTCGCGCGAGCTTCATTATTCGACTCGTATGCAGCCGTCATGGTGTTTATCAACTACCTGATCCGGGAGGCGGCCGCCGCCACCCCCAACATTGAATCCCGACTGCAGGCCCTGGAGGATTACGAGACCAAGCGCCAGGTGTATCGGCCTTGACGGCGACGGCTAATAAAGGAGACTAGAGACGTTGAGTTCACCCATTAGTGCCACACGTTTAATGGAACGCATCGCTAAATTTGCCGATATTGGCAAAGATCCCAGCGGGGGGATCACCCGCCCTTTTGGTAGCGAAGCAGACTTGGAGGCCCGATCCGCGTTTCGGCTCGCGGTGCTTGAAGCCCACCTCGAATACCAGGTCGATGCCGCCGGTAATCAATGGGGCCGCTTGCCGGGACGGCAGGCATCTGCCAAAACCATTGCAGCGGGATCCCACCTCGACACCGTACCGCATGGGGGAGCCTACGATGGGGCCGCCGGTGTGCTCATGAGTTTGGAGGCCCTGGAGTCTTTGGCATCCCGAGGTTTTAAAGGCCGCCATGCCCTAGCCGTCGTCGCATTTACCGGAGAAGAACCCAATCCCTTCGGGCTCTCTACGCTCGGCAGTCGGCTCTTCACCGGTCGTCTTCTTGGCACCGAGCTCATGCACCACACCAGTGAGGATGGCCGGACCTTGGCCGAGGCGCTAGCACGGGCGGGAGGAGACCTCACTCAGTGTCAAAGCCTCGACCCCAATCATCTGGCCGCTTTCATCGAACCCCACATCGAGCAAAGCAACCGACTCGATGCCGACGATTTGCCCATTGCCGTCGTCGACCGCATCACCGGGATTTATCGCGACCGATTCACCCTCACCGGAGAGCAAAATCATGCGGGCACCACGCTCTTGGCCGATCGCCGCGACGCGCTTTATGCATTCGGTCGAGCGGTGGTCGCGTTTAATACGCTACTACGAGAGTCGTGGCCGCATTGGATGGTCGGTACCGTGGGCCAGGTGCGTGTGTACCCCAACGCGGTGAACATCGTGCCATCCGAAGTCGTATTCACCGTGGAAATCCGGTCGACCGATAAAGACCAGCTTCAAGAGGCGGGCAGGCGCTATCGCCAATACCTGGCAGAGGAAATAGAGCCTCTACATATCGACATGACGGTCAGCAATCTTTTGAACCAAGCACCCCAGCCGCTATCATCCGCCGTACAAAGCGTTCTGATCGATACGGCCCGATCCCGTCATGTCGAGCCGCCCATTTATAACAGTTGGGCCGGTCACGATGCCACCCATCTAGCCCGCAAGGTGCCAACCGGGATGCTCTTTATCCGAAGTCTTGGGGGCAAGAGTCATTGCCCGGACGAAGCCAGCCACCCCGCCGATTTAGTATTAGGTGCCGAGATCCTACACGACGCGCTCGTCAAACTGGATCAAACCTTGGAGGTGACAACCCATGCTGCGACGCTATGATGCAGATTTCATCCTCGTGCCGACCGGCATCCAAAAAGGACAGTCCCTCATCGTGGATGAGACCTCGGGCCAGATTGTCGCGATAGGTGCCTCGGAAAACCTAAACGTCCAATACCCAAACGTGCCCGTTGTCAAATGGTCCGACCGTATCCTTATGCCGGGCACCATCAATGTTCACGCGCACGCCTTTCAACATCTAGCGCGCGGTCGTGGCGTGGACCAACCGTTTCTCACCTGGCGTCAAGAGGCCTTATATGACCTCACGGCTCATCTGGATCCCGACGCCCTATACTTGGGTAGTCAACTCGCCTTTTTAGAGATGTTGCAAGCCGGAATCACCACGGTGGCCGAATTCTTTTATCAGCATGGACACGGGATGGAATCGGATCGGGCGGTGATCCAGGCGGCGCGGGATGTAGGAATTCGACTGGTGTTAGCCCGCACCTTTTACGATTGGGCGGGAGCTCCTCCCGCCTACCAAGAAACCATCGACCAGGCCATGCAGCGCACGCGGACTTTATCCGATGAGGTGGCCCAGGACCCTCTGGTGACGATCCACGTCGCGCCCCACAGCCTCCATGGCGCATCCGATGCGATGATCCAAGAAGCTTATGGCTTAGCCCGAGAACTAGCCGTGCCCTGTCACATTCATGTGGCCGAAGAATCTTTCGAAGTCGATGAGGTGCGCGCCCGTACCGGCCGCACTCCGGTCGGCCACTTGGCACAATTGGGTGTATTAGGCAAGGACACGATTGCGGTCCACCTAGTCTGTCTCACCGATGAGGACATCGACCTCGTGGCCAGCACCGGAACGCGATGGGCTTATTGCCCTTCCAGCAACTTATTTCTGGCCGATGGCATTGCCCCCCTGCCCCAACTTCTGGCGGGCGGGGTGGTGGCGGGGCTCGGCACCGATGGGGGTTGTAGTAATAACCGGGCCAATCTCTTCGAAGAAATGCGAATGGCGGCGTTGTTGCATAAAGGTGCGGCACGCGACGCGACCATTCTTGGTCATAACCGGGTTCTCCTCATGGGCACCGCCGGTGGCGCCGAGTTGCTCCAGATCCCTACCGGACGCCTCGAGCCCGGACTGCAAGCGGACTTCATCGGGATCGATTTGGCGCACCCCTCCCTGATTCCCTGGACCGAAAAGACCTTGGCCGCCAACGTGGTATACGCGATGCAGCCTGACGCGGTGAGCGAGGTGGTGGTGGCGGGTCGACCTATGGTCACGAAGCGAGCTCACCGGGCTCTCGATTCTACACGGTTGGGCCGCCAAGTGCAGGACCTGGTCCGCAGTTGGGAACTATAAAGGATATCCAGAGTCAGGGATCCATAAAAGAGGAGGAATCATCCATGAACTGGTTTCGTCACGAGAACATCCAAGCTCCGCACGGTGCCACCCTCCATTGTCGCGGATGGGGTCAAGAAGCTGCCTTACGCATGCTCATGAATAACCTAGATCCGGCGGTCGCCGAGGATCCGGCGCATCTCATTGTCTATGGGGGCCGCGGGCGCGCCGCCCGGTCCTGGGAGGCCTACGACAAAATTGTTGACACGCTGCTAAAACTCGGAAACGACGAGACCCTACTCATCCAATCCGGCAAGCCGGTCGCCGTGTTCCGAACCCAGCCCAGTGCTCCCCGGGTCCTCATTGCCAATAGCAATTTGGTCGGCAAATGGGCCACCCTCGACGAATTCAATCGGCTGGAAGCAGAAGGCCTCACCATGTATGGACAGATGACCGCGGGATCCTGGGTGTATATTGGTAGCCAGGGCATCATCCAGGGGACCTTTCAGACTTTGGTGGCACTCGCCACCCAGCATTTCCAAGTGGATCATTTACAGGGTCGCCTCTATGTGTCCGCCGGCCTCGGCGGCATGGGTGGGGCGCAGCCACTGGCCGTGAAAATGCTCGAAGGGGTTGCCCTCATTGCCGACGTCGATCCCCGGCGCATACAGCGCCGTCTTGACTCCGGGTATTTGGATGCAGGCATGACCAGCATCCCCGACGCCGTGGCCCGGGCGCTGGAGGCCAAAGCCCACAATGAGTCCTATACCATTGGCAT
>JAKADW010000102.1 GCA_021820165.1 Bacillota bacterium | reverse complement strand
ATTTCGACAATTGGAGGAATTGGGGCGGTCAATCGCGAATAATCTCCTACCCAAAACATCTGGGTCTGACCCGGCATCTTTGGCGAAGGAGGAAGTCCCATTGGAAATAACAGACGTGCGGCTTCGACGGATGGCGACTGACGGGAAAATGAAGGCAGTGGCCTCGGTGACCCTGGATGGAGAATTTGTCATACATGATGTCAAAGTCGTAGAAGGTCTAAAGGGGCTGTTTGTGGCCATGCCCAGCCGCAAGACACCCGATGGGGAGTTTCGCGATGTGGCTCACCCCATTACACCCCAAGCGCGGGAACGCATTCAAAAGGCCGTTCTAGACGTCTTTCACTCGGCATCGTAGCTTTTGTTAAGGGTCGATTTGCGGCGGCGCCTTTCGGGGAAGCCGCCTTTTTGTGCGGGATTTTAATGGCGGGTCAGGCGCCAACTTTGGTATGCTAAACCCTGGCACAAAGTCGTGAAGTCACCCTGGAGGGATCCGACATGGCGAAGACGGTACCCATTATTCTGGCTGCCGGACACGGAACGCGTATGCGCTCGGGTCGGGCTAAGGCGCTCCATGAGCTCGGGGGCATGCCGCTGGTTGAGCACGTTTTGCGTGCAGTGGAAAAGGCAGGATTGGGGTCTCCGTGGGTGGTAGTGGGGTACCAGGCAGAACGGGTGGAAGAAACCTTGGAGGGACGGGCGCAGTTTGTGCGCCAGCCGGAGATGCATGGGACTGGCGACGCGTTATTTCACGCGTTGGGCCGTATTCCGGAAGACGTTGACGATGTCCTCGTTCTCTATGCGGATTGTCCCTTAGTCCCGCCTGAATTGTTGACCCAGTTGATGGAGCGGCACGAGCGAGACGGGAATGCTGCTACGTTGGTGACCACCTACATGGAGGAACCGACGGGGTATGGCCGCATTCTTCGCGGGAGCGACGGAACCATCGAGGCCATTCGGGAGGAAAAAGACGCGGACCCACGAGAGCGGCAAATTACCGAAATTAACACCGGCATTGGGATTTGGCGTGTATCGGGATTTCGCCAACTCTTGGCTCGGTTACCCTTTCATGGGGTCGAAAAATATCTGACGGATGCTGTCGACGGACTAAAGAGTCAAGGGCTCCTGGTGGGCGCGCTGGTCTGGGATGACGCGAGCCAAGTTATGGGCATCAACACCCGACGCGAGTTGGCGGCTGCTGAGGCGCGACTGCGTCAAGATACGTTAAATCGCCTCTTTGACGAGGGCGTCACCATTGTCGATCCCGCGACGACATACATCGATGCCGATGTGGAGATTGGGCAGGATACCGTTATCTATCCGATGACGTTTGTCCGCGGGCGTAGCAAGATCGGACGTGAATGCCACATCGGCCCGATGGCCACCGTGGTATCGAGTCGAATCGGTGACGGGGTGGTGGTCGACCAATCGGTCATCGAACAAAGTGTCATTGCCAGTACGGCCCGGGTGGGACCATTTAGCCATCTCCGTGCGGGGACCTACTTGGACCGTGACGTCAAGATTGGTAATTTCGTGGAGCTCAAGAATACCCGTGTCGGCATCGGCTCCAAAGCTGGGCATCATTCGTATTTGGGCGATGCGACCATCGGCGGGCGGGTCAATATTGGCGCGGGAACGGTGATTGTGAATTTTGACGGGGTTGAAAAACACCCCTCCTTTATTGGTGATGAGGCGTTTATTGGATGCAATTCGAATTTGGTGGCGCCCATTGAAGTGGGCCCAGGTGCCTATGTGGCGGCCGGGTCAACCCTTACGCAGAATGTTCCTGGCGATGCGTTGGCGATAGCCCGCGGACGGCAGGAAAACAAATCGGGCTGGGCCAGTCGGCGCCGATCCAAGGGAAAAGACGTGTAAGGCAAACTAAACACTAAGAGGAGAACTATGTTCGAACGCGAAGGAGTCTTAAAAATTTTCACCGGCAACGCCAACCGACCGTTGGCGGAACGAATTGTCGAGCACTTAGGCATTTCATTAGGTCAGGCGGACGTAGGACGATTTTCCAACGGAGAAATTCGCGTGCGGCTGTTGGAAAATGTCCGGGGATCGGATGTCTTTATCGTGCAACCGACATCGGGCCCGGTTAATGACAATCTGATGGAACTGTTGCTCTTGATTGATGCAGCTCGGCGGGCGTCTGCGCGGCGTGTCACGGCCGTGGTGCCCTTCTACGGATATGCACGCCAGGATCGCAAGGAACGGGGACGGGAGCCGATTTCCGCCAAGCTGGTGGCAAATTTGATTACCACGGCGGGGGCGCGGCGGGTCCTCACCATGGATTTGCACGCCCCGCAAATTCAGGGGTTTTTCGATATCCCGGTGGATAATTTGCAAGGCGGCCGTATTTTATCGGAGGCCATCTACGCCAAGCACTTGGAAAATCTCATGATTTTTTCGCCCGACGCGGGGGGCGTGTATCGAGCCCGGCAAATGGCCAAGTTTTTGCAGGCGCCCCTGGGCTTCATTGACAAGCGGCGGCCGGAACCCAATGTATCCGAGGTCGTCAATGTCATTGGCAAAGTACGGGACAAGACGGTGGTGATTGTCGATGACATGATAGATACCGGAGGGACCATTGCCAAAGCGGCCCAGGCCATCATGGATTTGGGGGCCCGAGCGGTGTTTGCGGCGTCGACGCATCCGGTCTTTTCCGGTGACGCGAATCGAGTGCTGGCCGAGTCGGTCTTCTCGGAAATTTTTGTGACCGATACGATTTTGTTAAACGAGCCGCCGCCACGCACTCAGGTTATCTCCGTGGCGCCTTTGTTAGCCGAAGCGATCATGCGCGTGCATGAAGATCTCTCGGTATCGAAGCTTTTCGAGTGACCATGGAACGGCACTTGGTTGTAGGGCTTGGGAACCCGGGGGCCCGCTATCAACGAACACGGCACAACATGGGCTTTATGGTCGTGGACGCCTACGCCTCCCTTCAGCAGCTGTCTTTTAAAGAAGGCCGTTTTGGCTTGGTGGCTGAAGCGCCTTGGGGATGGCTTTTGAAGCCTCAGACGTTTATGAATCTTTCGGGGCAGGCGGTTGGTCCCTTCATGCAATATTACCGGCTGAGGCCTGACCAAATTGTGGTGGTTGCCGATGATTTGGATTTGCCGCTCGGCAGTCTACGAATGCGCCGAACCGGGTCGAGCGGAGGCCACAACGGGCTTAAATCCATTATCGCTGCGCTGGGAACCGAGGCGTTTGCCCGTATGCGGCTTGGGATATCGCGCCCACCCGCGCCAATTTCCGTGATTGACTGGGTGCTGATGCGGTTTTCGGAGAAGGAAATGCCTTTAGTCGAGACGGTAGTGGAAAGGGCCACAAGAGCCCTGGACACGATTCTTGCCGAAGGGCTCGATTACGCCATGAGCCGGTTTAACGGCTAAGTCGAGAACGACTGGGGAAGACTCGGGAGGAGAGGTTTTTGGGCCCTCGAGGAGGATTCCATGGTTCAGTATATCTGCCGTCATTGTGGGCGGCGCATGGGCCAGTTCCCTGGCGATTGGCGCGATCCGGCTTTGGGCTTGACCTCCCTGACGTCCGATGAGCAGGAGGAGTTTCTTCAACTGGACGACCAAGGGCAGGTGGCGACGGTGAAAATTTTATGCGACTACTGCCTGCCCGTGCCAGGGGACGGCAACCTATGGTATAACTAGAGAAAACGACCACGGGCTAGGTGCACTAGCCCGTCTTTGATGTTCGGAGTGGTCTCGTGAGTGCAAAAAGCCTACAACAACTAATCCCGCTCTGGTCAGCTTACGAACCCTATCAGGAGCTCATTAGCCGGCTTCAAGCGGGCCACGTTCGTGCACAGGTCAGCGGCTTATCGGGATCGTTGCCGACTTATATCACCGCCGCGATTAGTCAAGACCTGGATCGACCGATCCTTGTGGTAACACCGGGCTTTCAGGAAGCGCGTCGTATGGAAGCCGAATTGTTGTCATTTCGTCCGGATGCCCCAGTCTATCTCTTGCCGCCCCGTCCGCATTTGGTGGGAGACGTAAGGGCGGAGAGCTATGAGTGGCACGAACGACGGCTGAAGGCGCTCTTCGAGGCCCAGGCTAATCCACGTGTGGTGTTAGTGGCGTCTGTGGAAGCGGTCCGCCAGCGATTGGTTCCCTTGCCGAGGGTCCACCTGACTTTAAAGCCGGGGGATGTGGTCGAACCTGCCCAGGTTGCCGACCAACTCGTGAAACTGGGTTACATGCGCGAGCCGGAGGTAACCGAAGAGGGGCGGTTTGCATGGCGCGGGGCCATCATGGATGTCTTCTTGCCTGGGGGACCGGCCATCCGCATCGAATGGTTTGATATCGAGGTCGACTCGGTGCGTGTGTTTAACCCCGGCGATCAAAAAACCGTGGCCATGAAGTCCTCGGTGACCATTCCTCCGGCACGAGAATTGATTTGGAGCGAGGATGCGCGGCGACTAGCGATTGATCGGATGTCCCGGGAATCGGACGAAATGGTGAAAAATCTTGAGGCGGTCGGGAAGTTTGATGAGGCGGCACGCGCCAAGGAGCGCTATGGGCGGTATCTCAATGATCTATCAGAGTCTCGCAGCTTTCCCGGAATTGAACGGTACAGTGCTGCCTTCTACCGGCCGGAGGCGGTGACTCAGGCCTTTGCCCAACGGCCCGTCATCCTTTATCAAGACCTGCCTCGTATCCTTGAGGCCTGGAAGGGCTTGGACGCCTCTGACCGGCTGGAGCAAGAGCGCCGATTGGAACGGGGCGACTTCTTGCCCATGGAGTCGGACATGGTCATCTCCGAAAATCTTTGGCCGGCTGAATTGAAGTCTCATGCGGACGTTTCGTTGTCCCTGCTACCCCATGCTCACGGGAGCGTGGGGTACACCCTTGGTCTGACTGGGCGTCCTGCCCCACGTGTCCACGCGCAAGCGGAACTTCTGAAGTCGGAGCTCACCCGCTTCAAAAAGTCCCGCATGAAGACGGTGCTAGTCGTGCGTGATCAGGAGAGTGCCCGGGTCATGCTGGACCAGGTGATTGACCTGGGACTTTCCGTGCATGAGGGCTTAGGAATAGCTGGTGAGACCGGCGTGGTGACCGGGCAGTTATCCCATGGGTTCGTCCTAGCGGAATTAGGCTTGGCGGTTTTAGCCGAAACGGAACTTTCGGGGCGGGAGACGGCGCCTCGGGTGGCGCGCCGCGAGCCTCGGGCGCGCGTCCGGTTAAATGAGCTGAAGCCGGGAAACTATGTGGTCCACATTACTCACGGAATCGGCCGCTTTTTGGGAATTAAAACCTTAGAGATACAGGGCCAGCACAAAGACTACCTACATGTGCAGTATGCCGGCGAAGACACGCTGTATGTGCCGGTCGATCAATTAAACTTGGTGCAAAAGTACGTAGGCGTCGAGGGACAGGAACCACGTTTGTCCAAAATGGGTGGACAGGAGTGGCATCGGACCAAGGAAAAGGCTCGCGCCTCGGTTCGGGAGATGGCCGAGGAACTTATCCGCCTTTACGCCGTCCGCGAGTCAAGGCCGGGCTATCAATTTGGCCCCGACACGCCTTGGCAAGCGGAATTCGAGGCGGCCTTTCCTTATGAGGAGACGCCCGATCAACTGAAGGCCATTGAGGAAATTAAGCGGGATATGGAAAGGCCTCGGCCGATGGATCGGTTGCTCTGCGGCGACGTGGGTTATGGGAAGACGGAAGTCGCCCTTCGAGCCGCGTTTAAAGCGATAATGAGCGGTAAACAGGTAGCTTTTCTGGTGCCGACCACCCTGCTAGCGGAGCAGCACTTCACGACCGCCAAGACACGCATGGCCGGGTATCCCATCACCGTGGAGGTGTTGAGCCGATTTCGCACGCCTAAACAGCAAAAAGACATTTTGGAACGGGTGAAAAAGGGCCAAGTAGACCTATTGGTGGGAACGCATCGCCTGTTGGCCAAAGATGTCGCCTTTCAAGATTTAGGGCTTCTCGTTGTTGACGAAGAGCATCGGTTTGGGGTGGCCCACAAGGAGCGCATTAAGGCGCTCCGTCAGGATGTGGACGTGTTGACTTTGACCGCTACCCCTATCCCGCGGACGCTCCACATGGCCATGATCGGAATCCGGGACATGAGCGTCATTGAGACGCCCCCGGAGGACCGTTTGCCAGTCGAAACGGTGGTGGTGGAATACGATGAGGCGTTAATCCGTGAGGCTATTCGCCAAGAGTTGGATCGGGGCGGCCAAATCTATTATGTGCAGAACCGGATTATGGCCATGGACCGGACAGTGGAACGATTGACGCGCATGTTCCCGGAATTGCGGTTGGCCGTGGTTCACGGGCAGATGGACGAAAATCGGATTGAGGATGTGATGGCCCGATTTATTGACCAGGAGTACGATTTGTTGCTGGCGACCAACATTATTGAATCGGGGCTGGATATTCCCAATGCCAATACATTAATCGTGGAGGATGCAGACCGCATGGGGCTCGCCCAACTGTACCAGTTGCGGGGACGTGTTGGGAGGTCGTCGCGCCTGGCCTATGCGTACTTCACCTTCAAACCGGATAAGGTATTGACCCCGCAAGCAGAAAAGCGGCTCGAGGCTATCCGCGAATTTACCGAGCTCGGCGCCGGATATCAAATTGCGCTCCGGGATCTCGAAATCCGCGGGGCAGGTAACCTGCTCGGCGCCGAGCAACATGGTTTTATTGCCTCGGTGGGTTTTGATCTCTACACCGAAATGCTGGGTCAAGCCATTCGCGAGTTGCGAGGCGAGGATATCCAGGCGGTACCTGAACCGTCCATCGAAATTGGTGTCGACGCTTATCTACCGGATACTTACGTGTCTGACCCCCGTCAGAAGATTGAGGTGTATAAACGCTTGGTTTCCGCCAGAAGCTTAAAGGAGGTTGAGGATTTAGCGGAAGAGGCCGAAGATCGTTTTGGCCCGCCTCCCGAGCCCGTAATGCGGCTGGTGCAGTTGTCGCGGGTGCGGGTGCTGGCCAAGGAGTTGCGGCTGATGTGGATTGGGCCTCGTCGCGATCGCTTGGTGATTCGTGGAAGTAACGAGAGCCTCATTGGACCGGAAGCCATCAGCCGTTTGGCCAGCCGGTTCCCGGGCCGTTTGGTGCCGGGTAGCAATCGCGCACCCGAGCTCGGCATTAAGATGGGATTTAAGGCCACCGCCCTCGACCTCCTTAAGACCGCTGAAGCGGTCTTA